>NZ_NOXG01000019.1:0-41221 GCF_003207955.1 Novacetimonas pomaceti | reverse complement strand
GATACGGCTGGGATCGGTCAAACGGGATGAAGCGGCTCATCGCGACACTCTACAGCCTTACCCCTTCACAGGGTACCCCAACCCGACAGGCTGCTAGGAAAAATCATCATTTATCTGTGATGATACGGATCGCCGCCTGCCTGCGTTGAAGACGGACACCCTGACACGACACCGAAAGGAGAAGTCTCATGGCAAACGATACCACAACGCGGATGGGCAATGCGGCAGGCAAGGTCGCGGACGTCCTGACGGGCGCGAAAACCGATACGTCGGGCCTGATGAGCGCGATGATCGAATATATGGGCGCCCCGCGCAGCCCCGGCCGCCGCACCGTGCATGAACGCGCCCGCGACGCGGGGCTGGAGCCGATGGTGCGGAAGTGGGAGGACGCGACATCCCCCGCCACCCCGGTCGGCGGGGACGTGGTGACGCGGCTGCTGCCGGCGGATGTCATCGACCATTTCTCCCGCCAGACGGGGCTGTCGCGCACGGCGACCATCGCCGGGCTTGGCGATCTGCTGCCGCACATGTCGCGCCTTGATGGCTGAACGCCGCCCGGCGAACGCCACGGGGAACGCCATGGGGGAAGGTGGGATGCGCGCCGCCCCCTTGCGCGGGCGATGGATTGACGCGACCGTATGCGTCATCCGAAACCCCGACGCACGAAGGACGCGATCATGACCCCCGAGGAGACCCCCGCCAACGCCACAGGCAGCGTCATCGTCACGGGCGGCAGCCGTGGCATCGGCCACGCCATATGCCAGCTTCTGGCGCGCGAGGGGTACCGCGTGGCGATCAATTACAGCCACAGCGCCGCCCCGGCGGAGGACCTGGCCCGCCAGATCCGCGCGCGCGGCGGCCATGCGGTGGCCATCGCGGCAAACGTCGCCGACCCCGCGCAGATCGCCCCCCTGTTCGACCGCGCGGTGGCGGAACTCGGCCCCATAACGGGGGTGGTCAACAACGCGGGCGTCACCGGCACCAAGGTCCGGGTGGATGAACAGACGGCCGAAACCCTTGACGCGCTGTTCGACATCAACGTGCGTGGCAGCATGCTGGTGGCGGGCGAGGCCGTGCGCCGCATGTCCACCCGTCATGGCGGGCGCGGCGGCAGCATCGTCAACCTGTCCTCCGTCGCGGCGCGTCTGGGCGGGCTGCCGGGACTGGTACCCTATGCCGCGACCAAGGCGGCGATCGAGACATTTACCCGTGGCCTCGCCAACGAGGTCGCGCGCGAGGGCGTGCGCGTCAACGCCGTCGCCCCCGGCCTGACGGCCACCGACATGGTCCCCCCCGAAACCGAGGCGCTGGTGGACAGGGTCGTGCCGATGGGCCGCACGGGCCGCCCCGACGAAATCGCGCAGGCGGTGCTGTTCCTGCTTTCGCCCGCGTCATCCTACATGACCGGCAGCGTCATGACGGTTTCGGGCGGGCGCTGACAGCGCTGCCTGAAGGCAATTCCTTGATAAAAAACCATAAAATTTCCAAGGATCGCCTTTTTTCACAAAGGTGACGTTCCCTGAAGCTTTTTGCAAAAAGCTTCAGAAAAAACTTTTATGATTTCAGTATGTTATTTGGCATACCCATAACAGGAGATCAGCACCGCATGTATATCGCCATGAACCGTTTCCGCATTCCCCCCGAAAACGAGGACGCATTCCGCGAACGCTGGCTGGGGCGCGAGGTGCACCTGCATACGGTGCCCGGCTTCATCAGTTTCCAGCTGCTGGCCGGTCCGCGGCACGACGATCACATTCTTTATGCCTCCCACACGGTATGGCAGTCCCGCGCCGCGTTCGAAAACTGGACCCGGTCGGACGAATTCCGCGCAGCCCATGCCAGCGCCGGCACGAAAAAGCCGCTGATGCTTGGCCCGCCCGTCTTTGAAGGGTTCGACGTGGTGCAGAACATCGTCGCCCGCATGCCCGACGGCGAGGTCTGATCCCAACCGTCCGGCCCGTCACGTTTGCGCAGGCTGGACGGATTGTTACGTTTCCATGCCGGATGACATATTTTATGATCGCCCCGTTCGCGGGGCCACGGGCTCCACCTTTCATATGATGCCGGAGTCCGTTGCCATGCCCCCAGCCCCCCTTTCCCGTCGCGAAATCATCATGGGCGGCGTCATGGCGGGGGTCGGCATCGCAGCAACTGGCACACGCGCCCACGCCGCCGCCCCGCTGGCGCAGCCACCCAGCGTCGTCAGCATCCCGGCGCGCCAGTGGGGACCGGATGCGCCGCCCCCCTACCTGCCGGATCCGGACATCATCGCGATCGACCCGTCCTTCAGCAACCTTGTCTATGGCAACGCCAACCTGCGGCTTGCATGGCGCGGCGGCGACTGGCTGGAGGGGCCGGCATGGAGCACGGAGGGACGCTTTTTACTGCTGAGCGACACGATCCGCGCGCGGCAGTACCGCTATCTGTGGGAAACGGGCACGGTTTCGGTCTTCCGTCCCTATTCCTATAACAGCAACGGCAATACCTTCGACGCCGAAGGCCGCCTTATCAGTTGCGAACATGGCATGCGCCGGGTCGTGCGGTGGGAACATGACGGGTCGTGTTCCGTGCTGGCCGACCGGTACCATGACGCCCCGCTCAATTCCCCCAACGACGTGGTGGTCCATCCCGATGGCAGCATCTGGTTCACCGATCCCGGCTATGGCGACACCATTGTGGAGGGACATCCCGACGCGCCGGGTGGCCGGGCCAACCGCATGGGCCGCGAACGCTGGACTCAGGACGGGGAAATCGTGGCCCAGTACGCAGGCCACGCACGTCAGGACGACCATGTTTTCCGCATTGACCCACACAGCGGCGAACTGCGCGCCGTCCTGACGCAACAGCAGCTGGCGGGCCCGAACGGGCTGTGCTTTTCGCCCGACGGGACAATCCTTTACGTCATCTCCAGCGGGCCGGGACCGGGACAGGACGGTCCCGGCGGCGACCAGCGCATCCATGCCTTTGACCTGCATGACGGGGAACTGCGCAACGGACGGATATTCGCGGACATGATGCTGGACGGGCACCAGCTGGGGCCGGACGGCATGCGCGCCGATATCTTTGGCAACCTGTGGTGTGGGGCGGGCGGGCCGCTGGGCCTGTGCGGGGTTGTGACCTACAGCCCCGCGGGACGCATGATCGGGCGGCTGCGCCTGCCGCGCGGCGTGTCGAACCTGACCTTTGGCGGGCCAAAGCGCGACACGCTGTTCATGTGCGCCGCGGACGCACTGTTCACGCTGGTGGTCAATACGCAGGGCGCGGGCCTGTCCTGACCCCGCGCCCTGAAACCGTAAGGAAATCTTTGGTGAAGCTTTTTTAAAAGCTTTGGAAGAACGCCGCCTTTTTGAAAAAAGGCGGCACCCAAAAACTTTTGTTATTTTCAGAAAACGGTTTGCAAAGGGCAATGCCCTTTGCCGGGTTTCAGGACAGCGCCCTGACCTTCTGCCTATGCGCCCCCGACGCCATGTCCCACCATCGCCATCGGGTTGACCAGTCGGTCAAATGTCGGCCCGTCCACCAGTCCCGACGCCAGCGCGGCCTCGCGCAGGGTGATGTCCTGTTCCATCGCCCGATGCGCGATGGCGGAAGCATTGTCATAGCCGATTTCGGGGCTGAGCGCGGTGACCAGCATGACGGAGCCTTCGACATACTGGCGAATGCGCTTGAGGTTCAGGCGCGTCCCTTCCACCGAGAAGACGCGGAAATTGTGGCAGCCATCGGCAAGAATGCGGATCGCGTGGATCACGTTGGCAACGATCACCGGGCGCATCACGTTGAGGTCAAGCTGCCCCTGGCTACCGGCAAAGGCGACGGTGGCGTCATTGCCCATCACCTGCGTGCAGATCATGACCATTGCCTCGCACTGGGTCGGGTTGACCTTGCCCGGCATGATGGAGGAACCGGGTTCATTTTCCGGCAGATGAAGCTCACCCAGCCCGCAGCGCGGGCCGGAGCCGAGCCAGCGCATGTCATTGGCGATCTTCATCAGCGCGACCGCCACCCCGCGCAGGGCGGCGGACACGTGCACCATGGCGTCCAGGCCGCCAAGGGCGGCGAACTTGTTGGGCGCGGTGACGAATTTCCGTCCCGTCAGGGCGGCGATGCGTTCGGCGATGGCGCGGCTGAATCCCGGCGGCGCGTTCAGGCCCGTGCCGACTGCCGTCCCGCCCGCCGCCAGCTGCAGCACGCCGCCACGCGCGGCCTTGACCGCATCCAGCGCATCCTCCAGCTGACAGGCCCAGCCGGACCATTCCTGCCCCACCGTCAGCGGCACCGCGTCCTGCAGGTGGGTGCGCCCGATCTTGACCACGTCATGCCATTCCTCTGCCTTGGCACGCAGGGCGGCGATCAGTTCCTCCACGCGCGGCATCAGCCGGTCGTCGATTTCCAGCAGGGTCGCGACATGCATCGCGGTGGGAAAGGAATCGTTGCTCGACTGTCCCATGTTCACGTCATCATTGGGATGGACCGGCGTCTTGGACCCCAGCACACCCCCCAGAAGCTGGATCGCGCGGTTGGCGATCACCTCGTTGACGTTCATGTTGGTCTGCGTGCCCGAACCCGTCTGCCATACGAACAGGGGAAATTCGGAATCCAGCGCGCCGCTGGCGACCTCGTCCGCCGCGCGGCAGATGGCGTCGGCCTTCCATTGCGGCAGGCGTCCATCGGCGGCGTTCACCTGGGCCGCCGCCTTCTTGACGATGCCATAGGCATGGCAGACCTCGATGGGCATGTGGTCGCGGCCGATGGAAAAATGCACCAGGCTGCGCTGCGTCTGCGCGCCCCAGTAATGATCGGCGGGGACGTCGATGTCGCCCATCGAATCGCGTTCGCGACGCAGGCCGGTGGCCTTGATGCCGATGGGACAGTCGGTCAGTTTCGGCGGCTGGGTCATGGGTGGCGTTCCTTCCTGTGGTTTTCAGGAAATATGGGAACGCCCCATGCCGTATGCGCCCCCGCGCGCCATCACAAGCCGGTGCGCGGGGAAAAACAGCGGATCAGAAATCCGCTTCCAGCGTGAAGTGATAGGCACGCGGCATGCCGGCATAGGCGGCGCTGGTGCCCGCCGCCGTCACGGCCGTGCCTTCGGCCGTGCCGTTATAGACCGACGACCAGTACCGTTCATTCGCCACGTTGGTCACGCCGAAACGGGCCATCCACGGATGTTTCGCGGCACGGAACGGATAACGCACGCCCATGTCCAGCGTCACATAGGACCCGGCATAGGTGGAGTTGTAGACGTCCGCCGCGCGGCGGCCCGTGTAATGGACGTTCGCGTTGACCGCCAGCCCGTTCAGCGCGAAGCCCTGCGCGAAGGGGATGCGGTAATCCATCAGCATGTTGGCCTGCAGCGGGGCGACGCCCACGGCTTCCTTGTTGGAGGTCGCGGCCGTCCCGGTATTCAGCACCTCCGCATCGATCCACGTCATGCCGCCGATGACGGACAGGCGGGGCGTGATATGGCCCATCACCTGGAATTCGACACCATAGTTACGCTGGGTGCCATAGTTGCCATAGATATCCGTCTTGGGATCGATGAAGGAATAGCTGCGCGTCGCGCGGAAGCCCGCCACGTTGAACTGGACGTTGCGATACATGTATTTATAGCCGACCTCGAACTCCTCGCTGCGGACGGGGGAGGTGAACTGGTTGTCGTTCAGCGCGCCCGCCGACACCGACGTGCCCGCCTGCAGCGAACGGCCATAGGTGAAATAGGCCGTCTGGTTTTCCGTCGGCTTGTACACAAGGCTGGCGGTCGGGCTGAACGCCGCGTCCACGTCGGGCGCATGCTTGGTCGCGCCCTTGGTCAGGTGCGTGGTCGTGACGGTATAGCCATCGATGTCCGAAGTGGTCGGCTTGCCCGCGATCGTCCCCGTCGTATCCTCGTCCAGCCAGCTCCACGCCAGCGTGCCGCTTGCCGACCAGTGTCTGTTGAAATGCACCGTATCGCCCAGGATCATCGACTGGTAACGCACGTACTGCGACTCATACTTGCCGTGGTAATAGGGCTGCGGCACGTTGCGGCCCACCGGATTGTAGAGCGAGGCTGACGTGATGTCCGTATAGCTCTGCCCGCTCAGCGGGTTGTAGCCGCCTTCCATGTAGCCGTTGGTGCCGATCACGAGGTCATGCGCGATGAAGCCGGTATGCACATGCCCGTTGATATAGGCCATGTTACTGCCGACCTTGAAATCGTTGACCGTGGTGGCGGCCGACATGGCCTGCTTGTAATCGCCCTTGTTGTCGATCAGGGTATCCGCCGCCTCGAACACCTGACGGCCGGAATCCTGGTACAGCCCGCCGATGACGAAGCTCCAGTTATCGTTGATCCGGTGCTTCAGCTTGGCAAGGAACACGTTGTTTTCGGAATTGAAGCCCGCATTGTCCTGCCCCATGTGCGGCTTGCCCAGGTCGGGGGCCGTCGGCAGTGCGTGGCCGGCAAGGTTGATGCCCGCGGGCATGCCGCGTTCGTCGAACGTGTAATGGCTGGCGTCGATTTCCAGAACCGTGTCACGGTCGATATGGATGTCGAAATCCGCGCTGACGAGGTTACGGCGGATCCAGCTGTCCTGCACATATGACGTGCCGTCGCCATGCAGCAGGTTGATGCGGTAGCCGAACCAGCCATGCTTGCCGATGCGTCCCGACGAATCGACATTTTCCATCAGCGTGCCGATGGAATCCACGCCCACCGCCAGGCGGTTGATCCGTTCGTCGGTCGGGCGCTTCAGCCCGTATTCGAACGTGCCCGCCGGGTTCTGCGGTCCATACAGCGCGCCCGCCAGCCCGTTGAGGACCTGCACGTTGTCGAACTGTTCCGCGGCATAGGGGGTGACGGTAAAGGCGTTCAGCCCGTCGATGCGGCTGTTGGAGATGACGTCCGCCTCGAACCCGCGCGACTGCGGGCGGCTGGTGCCGGGATCGGCGCGGGTTTCAAGCTGGACCGACGGCATGTACTGCATCAGGTCGTTGACGTTGCGCGCCTGCTGGTTGACGATCACGTCGTGCGGGACGGTCATGATCGACATCGGCGTGTCAAGCGTGCGCCGCGTGCCCAGCGGGCCGAGGTTCGCCATCTTCTTGTTGTAATTGGCCGCGGCACCCGACGCCATGCGCCGGTGGCCGATCACCGTCATGTCCTCCGCATTGGTGGAGGCGACGGCGTTCTGCGTCGCGGCGGGCTGCGCGGGGGCATTGTCGTGTGCCGCCTTTGTCGTGGTGGCGGACGTATTTCCCTTGGACGACACGTCTGAAGTCCCCGACGCGGGGGTGGCTGCCATGGCGGTCACGCCCAGCGGCGACAGGCCCAGCCCTGCCGAAACAACATAAATCGCCGTCCTTTTAACCGGGCACATGCCGCTACCTTAAATTATGATTGAAAGATATTCATCCGTATATAATCGCGATTGCGAGATGTCTATGTCCGTTTGTATATACATGTCACTTTTCCGCACGGGGTGGATGATCGATCCTGCGGTGGGAAAATGAATTTCACCAGTTGTATCAAACGTTTCTTTCTATTGTTCGGTATTACCTTCCACCGGGCCCAGAACCACAAACCGTTGCAGTAAAGACACACGGTTTTCCGATCGGCCATCCGATCACAACTTCGCGCACAGGCGTGATTTTGCTTCCACATAATACAAAGCCGCCTTCATGGTTGACGAACACCCCGCCAAACAGTCAAAAGTGCCCGCAGGCGGCCCATTCATGTCGTTATAAGCCCCAAAAGGCGTTCTGTTTTACACCTGCAGTTCCATTTCCATTTGCCCGGTCATCATGACGCATGACCGTTCGATGATACCGGGGGTCATCATTTCATATGCATGCCACGCCAAAGCCTTTTCCATTTTTCCGTGACATGTTTCGCCACATATCCGCCCCCATCGCAAAGGGGACGGGTTCCAGACGCGATGTCGCCGCGCTGGGCCTGATATGCGCGGGCGCGATCGCCATGCCGTGGCCATCGGCAAAGGCGCGGGCCGGCACGGCGGGCAGCGTATGGGACGTGCCCCCCGCGGCCCAGATGCGGACGCCCGCCACCATCGCGCCCACCACCATGACGGCCGCCACGCCAGATGCCGCCACGTCCGACAGTCCGCCGCCACCCGGTGCGTCTGGCGGCGCGTCGGGCGGATATGATCCCGACGCATGGTGGGGACTGCGCCGGTATTTCCCCACCAGCTACCAGTCATGGATCCATCAGGACACCATGACGGGCGACTGGGGCGGGATCCGCAGCCGGCTTGCGGCCAAGGGTGTCGATATCTCGGGCCATTACCTTGAGGATTCGTCAGGAAACCCGGTTGGCGGCAAGGCGCAGGGCGTCCGGTACGCGCATGAATTCGGCATCGGCGTCGACATCAATTTCAAGAAGCTGACGGGCCACGACATCGGCACCCTGCACGGGCTGATTACCGAGCGCGCGGGCCTTGGCCTCAGTTCCTCCATCCTGCCGGCGCTGGATTCGGTGCAGCAGATTTTCGGTTCGGGCGAGACGGTGCGCCTGACGCGCCTGTCGCTGGAGCGGCATTTCACCCGGTATGTCGATATGGAAGCGGGCTGGGTGAACACCGAAAACGACTTTGCCCAGTCCACCAAGCACTGGGGCATGTCCATCTACTGCCAGTTCCAGACCAACGCCATCTGCGGCATGCCGCAGTCGCTGGCGATGAACTCCGGCTATGGCTGGTATCCCACGGCGCATCCGGGCGCGTACCTCAAGCTGTATCCGCTGGGGGATGAACGGCTGCTGGTATCGGCGGGGGTGTATAACGTCGACAACACCATTTCCAACACCCATAACGGGTTCAAGCTGGGCCTGGACGACAGCACCGGCACCTATCTGCCATGGCAGCTGGGCTGGCATAACGGCGGCACCGACGAACACGGCATCCTGCCGGGCAACATACAGATCGGCGGATACTGGGACACGTCGGAGGTCAAGAACGTCGTCGCCTCGCACATCGCCACGTTCGAACCCGCGAACGTCGTCCTGACGGACCTGCCGCAGGATTCCATCCGCGGCCGTTACGGCGGCTGGGTCGAGGCCGACCAGATGGTCCAGCGCGACGCGCCCGGCAGTTCATGCGGCACCGTCATCTTCGGCAGCTTCATCTGGGGCGACCCGCGCACGGCGTTCGCGCCGTATTTCGCGACCTGGGGCATCATCCGCAAGGGCACGTTCGCCAACCGCCCCAACGATACCGTCAGCGTCGGCGGCAAGTTCCTGGTGGTCAACCCCAAGCTGACGGACTATGCCCGCGAGCTTCAGTCGCAGGGGCAGGACGCCTACAAGCCGTCGCAGGAAAATGCCTTCGAACTCAACTATGGCTGGCGGGCGACGCCGTGGGCCACCATCCGTCCGGGCCTGCAGTACCTGTGGCATCCGGGGGGCACCAACCGTTACCGCAACGCCTTCATCCTCGATTTCGAAACCGCGCTCGTCTTCTGATAAAGCAGCCCTGTCCCGATGGCCCGTGGCCCGAGGGCGTCAGGGCAGGATGAAGCGGCCCCGCAACCCCGCGCATGTCCACACGTTCGGACGACAGGACCCTGCCGGAACAGGCCCCGCAACCGCCCCACGCCAGACGCGCCCCATGCGCAAGGAAGGAGGCCGGAAGGCCGCCATCCGCCCGTCTCGGGGCGCGGACATCGCGGCCACGCAACCAAGGAACAGCCATGCCTGCCCGTCGCCTCATGCTCTGCCTGCCATGCCTCGCCGTGCTGGCCGCATGCACGCAGCCTGACCCGCGCATTCCGCCCGACAGGGCGAATCCGTCCGCATCCCCCCTGTCGAACACGGGCCAGCAATCCACCCGGCAGGGCGGCCTGAGCGACGGCGGATATGATCAGGGCATGCCGAACTGACGCCATGTTCCGCCTGCCGGTCCGTGAGGAAGTGGTTGGGAACCAGATACTGGCGAGAAGTAACAGAAGTGTCCGGTGGCGACTTTTTCAGGAATGCTGCGTCTTTCGAAGCTTTTTGCAAAAAGCTTCACCAAAAACTTTTTCATGATTGCCAGATATTCCGGGGCGGCTTTTCAAACGGGTTTCCGGGGCGGGATGGCGGGTCGTGTGCGGGGAAGGCAGACCTGCATCCAGACGGGGGCTCCCATTCTAAAAAATGTCACGGGGTCTTGAGGTTATACAGTAGTGTTACAACATTGCATCCATTGGATGTCCGTATGCAATGACAAGGAAAAAACCTTTATGTCCGACCTGATTGTCATAGGCTTTGACGCGATTGACGAAGCCACCGCCGCCCTGACGGAATGCAAGGCGCTGGAAAAGGAATACCTGCTCGACCTCGAGGACGCCGTGGTGGTGATCCGTGACGCCGCAGGCAAGATCCACCTGCAGCAGAGCGTGAACCTGGAAAAGGTTGGCGCGTCCTATGGCCTGTTTTCCGGCGGGTTCTGGGGTGCGCTGGTGGGGCTTCTGTTCCTCAACCCGCTGGCGGGATTCGTCGCGGGCAGCGTCGTCGGCGCGGGCGCGGGTGCGCTGGCGGGATCGATGACGGATTACGGCATTGATGACAAGTTCATCAAGTCGCTGGGCGCCACGATCCCGGTCAATACCTCCGCCCTGTTCGTTCTGGTGCGCAAGTCGCAGCCCGAAAAGGTGCTGGCCGACCTGAAGCAGTTCAAGGGCCATGCCCGCGTGCTGCAGACCTCCCTGTCGCCCGAGGACGAGGCAAAGCTGCGCGCCGCCCTTGGCGATGCGGCCAAGACGGCCACGGCCTGATATCACGACCATCATGATGGCGGCCCCGGCGGGGTCGCCTGATGCCGCCGGGGCGCGCCTGTCACGCCCCGGCACCAATATCGGGCCCGTATCACCGTGACGTGATGGCCCTGCATGCGTCCGGCGGCCTTTCCCCGCACATCGTTGATGAAGACGTGGCGCACGGGATGATAGGATGTCTTGTGGTCCAGAACCCTTTGCATCCCGCCCGAGGAAACCGCATGCGCCTGTTCAGATCCCCGTTCCGATTTCCCCCCTTCGGTGGCCGTGCCCTTCTTCCCGCGCTTGCGGGCGCGTCGCTGTTCATCTCCGGCCTGGCGACGGCCGGGGCCGCGACGCCCCCGCTCCAGACCGCCTATACGTCGCAGCGCGTGATGAACGCGGTCAGCGTATCGGATGACGGACGCGTCTTTGTCTCGTTCCCCTACTGGGGCGGGGGCGACACGCCGGGTCCCACGGTGGCCGAACTGGACCATGATGGCTCCCCCCGCCCCTACCCGGATGAAAAGTGGAACGACTGGGCCCGCACGCATGACAGCGACCATGCCTTCGTCCGCGTCAACGCCATCAGGTTCGGCCCGGATGGCAGGCTGTGGGTCGTGGATTCAGGCGAGGCCAACGTGGGCGGCAGTCCCAACCCGCCAGAAGGCGCGAAGGCCAAGCTGGTGGTCATCAACATCGCAACGGGACAGGTGGAGCGCACCATCAGCCTTGCCGCCGCCAGCACGCCCCACACCTATATCGATGACCTGCGCTTTCACGGCTCTACCCTGTTCCTGACGGATGCGGGCGATCCGGGGCTGGTGGTGGTGGACATGAAGACCGGGCAGCAGCGTCGCGTGCTGGAACATGCGCGCTCCACCACCGATGAACGCCCGATGTACGCGGAAGGTCACCTGCTGATCAGCAACGGCAGGCCCGCGCGCGTCCATGCCGATCAGCTGGAGGTCTCCCCCGACGGCACGAAGCTGTATTTCCAGCCCAGTTCCGGGCCGATGTGGGTCGCCCCCACCGCGGCACTGGAGGATGCCAGCCTGTCGCCCGACGCGCTGGAAAAACAGGTCAGCTTCTTTTACGACACGCCGACTACCGGCGGCACGGCCATCGACGGGGATGGCAACCTGTATGTGTCCGATACCAACCGCCTGCGCATCCTGCGCATCACGCCCGCCGGACAGGCCACGACGCTGGTGGCGGACCGGCGGCTGGTCTGGGCCGACGCCATGTGGATCGCCCATGACGGGTCATTGTGGATCCCGGCGGTACAGCTGAACCGGACGGCAACATTCGAACGCGACGGAAAATCTCACCTGCACCTGCCGGTCGCAATCTATCGCATGGACCTGCACCTCAGACCCGTGCGCTAGGGGCGGGATTCCCCGTCGGGAGAGAAGATGAAGCCCGATCCCATTTTTATTTGATAACGTCAGATGAAATCCCTGGCGACTGTTTGAAAACAGGATTCCGGCAAAACACAGCAGGAGTTTGCGGGGGCAGACTTTTTTCTCAAGAAGGCAGCGTTCTTCGAAGCTTTTTGAAAAAAGCTTCACCAAAAACTTTCTTACGGTCCATGCCGTTCAGACTGCCTTATGGAGATGCGCGATGAATGCATAAGAAACATTGCTTCGTTCAGGTCATTGGATGACGCGAATATAAATATCCCTGTCATGTTCATATTTTCTTCTTTTGGGGCGCCCATCATGACCAGTCACCCCGACCGGACCTTCGGCCAGGAAAACGGCCACCCATAAAAGGCGGGCCAACAATATCCTGAAATCATAAAAGTTTTTGGTAAAGCTTTTTTCAAAAAGCTTTGAATAATGCAGCATTTCCAAAAAAAGGCCGCACCCTAAAAAAACTCCTGCTATTTTTTCAGAAGCCTGTTTTCAAACAGTCCCCACAACCCCGGACAGCACGAAACCGGACTGGCGGCCCGTTATGTGGGCATCATCGCCCCGATGCCGGGCGTCCCGTAAGACACCGCGCCGCCATTGGCGTTTCCTGCGGCGGCCCCGGCGATATCGGACAGGGAGTAATCGTTCAGCGCCGCCATGAAGGCAGCATGGGCAAGGTCGAACATTTCCGTAAATGCCGGCTGCTGGGCGGGCATGGGGCGCATGCGCACGGCCTCGATACTGCGGATGACGTCGCCCACCCTGACCCATGCGGGATCATGACGCAGCCGCAGCCCGTCACTTCCGTCGGGGGAACGCTCGATCAGGCCGCAACGGTCGAGGTCATGCACGATGTCCGCGACCTGGTCCGGGTTCAGGCCGCACATGTCCGATATGTCCCGCGCGGAGGCACAGCCACTGGAATGCTGCGTCATGCAGATAAGGAATTTCACGGCCTGATCGGTGTGTAGGGAAAGCTGCATCTACTTTTGCATCTCGCACGCAATGACTGAGCCCATGACGCATAACGTCTGAGGTTTCATTTTTACATAAAACCTGCAACCCGACAACACATTAGACCAGTCTCTTATGGCCCGTGCCGCCCCGTCGCGCCCAAGAATTAACAATGGTTAACGCCAGAACAGGGCAGGATTTGGGCAGGCGGAACCGGCCCGCGTGACGGCCACGCCGCATGGCGGCCGGATGATAAAATGCGCGTGACATGCCCCTGTCACGCCGGACCTGCCATGCCGTAGCGATAACGGCAATCCGGCAACGCCCCACGGGGCATGGGGGCGCATATCCTTTCCGGTCCCGCCCTTCCTGCCGGAAGCCACGGGAAGGGCGTGAAAACAGGACAACCATTGGTCAAAGCCCGCGCGCGATGGTAATGTCGCCGCCCGCATGTCGCCACCTGTCCCGTCAGAGATGGAAAGCCGCCGATGGAAGTCGCCCGATGAAAGTCGCTCTGGGCCAGTTCGCTGTCGTCCCACGATGGGAAGACAACCTGTCGCGCATCGTGGACCTGATGCGCGCGGCCGGGGAGGAGCAGGCAGCCCTGCTGGTCCTGCCCGAGGGCATGCTGGCGCATGACATCGCGGACCCCGACATCATCGCCCGCACGGCGCAGCCCCTGTCGGGGCCGTTCGTCTCCGCCCTGCTGGAGGCCAGCCGCACGTGGCCGGGGCTGGCCATCGCGGGGTGCCTGCATGTCCCCGACGGGGCGGGGCGCCACCACAACACGCTGCTGGTCATCAGCAATGGCGCGATCATCGCCCGATATCGCAAGCTGCACCTGTATGACGCATTTTCCATACAGGAATCGCGCAACGTCACGCCGGGGGCCGAAGTACCCCCCGTGATTGACATCGGCGGGTTCAGGGTGGGGCTGATGACCTGTTACGACGTGCGCTTTCCCGAACTGGCGCGCAGGCTGGTCCTTGACGGGGCGGAGGTCCTGGTCATGCCCGCCGCATGGGTGCGCGGACCGGCCAAGGAAGATCACTGGCGGGTGCTGGTCACGGCGCGGGCGCTGGAAAACACCTGCTACATGGTTGCGGTCAGCGAGTGCGGGCCACGCAACATCGGGTGCAGCATGGTGGTCGATCCCCTTGGCGTGCCGATCGTGCAGGCGGGGGAGGCACCGAACCTTGTCTTTGCCACCGTGTCGCGCGCGCGCCTCGAACATGCACGCAGGGTGCTGCCGGTCCTTGCCAACCGCCGCTTCGCCCGGCCGGAGCTTCAGGCCGACTGAGCGTCCGCGCCATTCCCGCACCAGTCCCGCCATGCCTTCCCCGCCCCTGGCGGGACAGGGACGCCATCACCCTACCTCCTGCTGACGGAAGACCAGCCTTTCATGAACGCCCCCCTCCAGTCCCTGAGCATTGAACCCATCACCGCGCCGCTGAAGGGGAAGGTGCTCCTGCCGGGCTCCAAATCCGTGACCAACCGCGTGCTGCTGCTTGCGGGGCTGGCGCGGGGGACGTCGCGGCTGACGGGCGCGCTGAAAAGCGACGATACGCTCTACATGGCGCAGGCCCTGCGGCAGATGGGCGTCAGCGTGGAACAGCCCGACGCAACCAGCTTCATCGTGCGTTCCACCGGGGCGCTGCTGGCCCCCGACGCGCCGCTGTTCCTGGGCAACGCGGGCACGGCGGTCCGTTTCCTGACCGCCGCCAGCGCGCTGGTGCGCGGCACCGTGGTGGTGGGTGGCGACGCCAACATGGCGCGGCGCCCCATCGCCCCGCTGGTGGCCGCCCTGCAACGGCTGGGGATCGACGCCACCGCGCCAAGCGGCTGCCCGCCCGTCACCATCCACGGCACCGGCCTGCTGGATGGCGGGGAAGTGGAAATCGACGCCAGCCTGTCGAGCCAGTACGTCTCCGCCCTGCTGATGATGGCGGCGTGCAGCCGCAGGCCCGTGCGCATCAGCCTGTCGGGTCCCCATATCGGGGCGCAGGGCTATATCGGCCTGACGATCGCGGCAATGAAGGCCTTTGGCGCCAGTGTCACCAGCACGGACGACACGTCATGGACCGTCGCGCCCGGCGGGTACACGGCCACCGATTTCCGGATCGAACCCGATGCCTCCGCCGCGACCTACCTGTGGGCGGCGCAGGTCCTGTCGGGCGGCGATATCGACATCGGCTTTCCCATCGCGGGCTTCACCCAGCCCGATGCCGCCGCATGGCGCGTGATCCGGTCCTTTCCCCACATGCCCGCCGTCATCGATGGCTCGCAGATGCAGGACGCCATTCCCACGCTGGCGGTCATGGCGATGTTCAACGCAACGCCCGTGCGCTTTGTCGGGATCGCCAACCTGCGGGTCAAGGAATGCGACCGCACGCACGCGCTGGCGACCCAGATGCAGCGCATCAACCCCGGATACGCGCGCGAAGAGGGCGATGACCTCCTTGTCTTTCCTGATCCAGATCCCTCCGCCACCGCGAAAAACGTGCGGATCGAAACCTATGACGATCACCGCATCGCCATGTCCTTCGCCCTTGCCGCGCTGAAAATCCCGGGCCTGTCGATCCTCAACCCCGGATGCGTGGCCAAGACCTTCCCGGCGTACTGGGACACGCTGCGGGCGCTGGGGGTGCGGATCCACCCCGGCGACTGAGGGGGAAAGGCGCGCTTCCTGAATATTTTTGAAAACTAACCCCGCACATTACCCTGAGAAATCATAAAAGTTTTTGGGTGCCGCCTTTTTTCAAAAAGGCGGCGTTCTTCGAAGCTTTTTGCAAAAAGCTTCACCAAAAACTTTCATTTGTCAGCAGGCCGTTTTCAAACAGCCTGTTGATGTGCCGCATCCGGCGGGGGCAGGAACGCCCGCGCCGCCGCGATGGCGGTATGAAGCTGCGCATGGATGTTGGCGGCCCCGACCACCGGGGTAATGCGATGACGGTCCATGTCGGCCCGCAGATAGGGGCTGACGCGGCCAAATATCACGGTGACATTGCGCGTCCGCAGCGCGCGGAACAGGTCGCGCAGGTCACTGGCAGCGGAAAAGTCGATGTCGGTAATGGCGCTGGCGTCGATGACGATGCAGGCCACCGGCACCGGCGCGCTGTCGACCATCAGGCGGACATCCGCCCCGAACCGCGCGGAATTGGCATAGAACAGGTCCGCGCAGAAGCGGTAGACGACCAGCCCCGGCAGGGTCTGCCGCCCGGCGGCGACATCATGCGGTTCCAGCAGGCCGGAATGGCCGTCGTACTGCAGGATCATCGTATGCGGTTCGTAACTGTGACGCACATGGCGAAACAGCGACAGCGCGATGGCAAGGAAGATCCCCTGTTCCACCCCGATGCCGACCACCGCGGCGGCCGTCACCAGCGCCAGCCCGCATTCGCCGGGGCTTTCGCGCCGGATGGCCCGGATGGCCCGCAGGTCGATCATCCCCACCGCCACCGTAAAGACGATGGAGGCCAGAACGCAGCGCGGCAGGTAGCGCAGCGGCCCCGTCAGGAACACCAGCACCACCATCGTCACCGCCGCGAATGTCAGCTGCGCCAGCTGGGTCCGCGCGCCCGCGCGCGCGGCCATCGCGGTCTGGGTCGGGCTGCCATTGACGGTAAAGGTCCCGCTGAGCCCCGCCACCGCATTGGCAGCGCACAGGCCCAGTATGTCCGCATTGTCATCGACAGGGTCATGGAACCGCACGGCAAAGGCGCGGGAGGTCGCGGCACTCTGCGCGATGATGACGAACACGCATGACGTGGCGACCGGCAGCAGCGCCAGCATGTCGTTCCATGACACATCCGGCAGGCGCAGGCGTGGCAGGCCGCTTTCGATCGGGCCGATCGTCGCGATCCCGAAACGCGAAAACCCCAGCGCCATGCTGGCGATGATCGATCCCACCACCGTCACCAGCCCCAGCGGCAGGCGCGGCGCCAGCCGGTCCCCCGTCAGGATCAGCCCGACGACGCAGACCGACAGCACGATGGTCGGCACGCTGGCCTGCGGCAGGCGCGACAGCATCTGCGCCAGTTGCAGCACGGAATTATGCGCGGTGGTGGCAATGCCCAGCATGTCGCGCATCATGGCCAGCGCCACCTGTATCCCCACCCCGGCCATGAACCCCACCAGCACGGTGCGCGACAGGAAATCCGCAAGGAAGCCAAGGCGGAACAGACGCGCGACCAGCAGGAAGCCGGCGCTGAGCAACGCGACCATGCTGACCAGCGCCATGTAATGCGCGCTTCCCGGCGGGGCCATCTTTTCCAGCGCGCTGGAAAAGATGGCGGCGGTCGCGGAATCCGCCGCCACGACCAGGTGCCGCGACGCCCCGAAACACGCGAACGCCACCAGCGGCAGCAGCACGGTGTACAGCCCCGTCACGGCAGGCATGGCGGCAATGCGGGTATAGCCAAGCACCTGCGGGATGTTCATCGACGCAAGCGACAGCCCGGCAAGGATATCGCGCATCCGCCCGCGCCATCCCGCCCCCCCACCACCCGGCCGCGCGCCGCCGGACGATCGTGCCCCGCCTGTCTGTGTCGCCATGATCCCGATACTGCCCATCATCCAGCCTGCCGGACCAGAAATCCGGGCCGCACCACCCGAAGGTGTCAGATGGCGCCGATCATATCGTAAAATATGAAGAAGATGACAATAGCACCGGCCCGCACCATCACGGCGTCGGAACATGGGCATGCGGGCACGCGACGCCACAGGCCCCGCCGCGTATCGCCGCCATCATGCACGCGGCCGCATATTCACCATTGCAATATCAGGCATACAATTTTGTAGCATAGGACACGAAACCACAAATATTGTTTTGAACATATAACCAAAAATAAAACAGATAACGTTTCAAATTTGTTTTATGCCCATAATTATTTTTGGTGTTTTTATATTAATGGAAATACATAAATATTTATAAATATTCCAATATATTGTTTTTATATTTAATATTTATATATAAACGCATATTTTCGAAGATCCGGTATGCGCTATGCGTATACTATGTGTATTGAACCATGATGCGGATATATAACATATAGATATATTCAGTATGGACAGCACGGAAGGGCTGCCTATCCTGTCTGACAATAGGATTACCACGAAAAAAACGTTCCCCCATCAGCCATAGATTCCGGTTATGTCTCTCAGCCACCCGAAACTTCTTATTATCCAGCCCTCCCATTACCGATCGAAAACGGATCGGACGATTTTCAAGACCCGACGACGACAGATGGTGCCCCTCGCGCTGCCGTACCTGGCGGCGCTGACCCCGCGGGAGTGGTCGGTCACCCTGCTGGACGAGCAGCTTGAAGACATCAATTTCGACACGCCGGTCGACGTGGTCGCGCTGACGGCGTGGACGCTGCATTCGCCGCGCGCCTATGACATCGCGACCGAATTCCGCCGTCGCGGCGTGACCGTCATCATGGGCGGGCCGCATGTCTTCTTCTATGCCGACGAAGCCGCCGAATACTGCGACGCCGTCGGCGTGGGCGAGGCGGAGCCCATCTGGAAAACCATGCTGGAGGACGCGGCCGCCGGCAGGCTGAAGAAGATCTACCGCGCAACGCCGCTCAAGGATCTCGACCATCTTCCGCCGCCACGCTACGACCTGCTGGACCTGAAGAAATTCGGGCCGTTCCGGACATTCGCGGTGCAGTCGTCGCGCGGATGCCCGTTCGTGTGCGATTTCTGTTCCGAACGCTTCTACCTTGGCGGGCGGTACCGCTGGCGGCCGGTCAATGAAATGGTCGACGAAATCAGGCGGATCCAGGACAAGGGGTCGCACTTCTTCTTTGGCGAAAGCAATTTCGGCGGCAAGAAAAGCCGCGCCATGGAACTGATGGAAGGGCTGGTCCCGCTCAAGATCCGCTGGTCCACGCTGTGGTCGTCCAACCTGTGCCTTGACACCGACTTCCTCGACCTTGCGCAGAAAAGCGGCGTCATGCACGTCAATATCGGCATCGAAAGCATCGATGCCGAGACGCTGGCCGACATGAAAAAGGGCTGGAACAAGACCACCCGCTATGGCGAAATGTTCGAGAACATGCGCCGCCGCGACATCAGCTACTCCCTCAACTTCATCTTCGGCTATGATGACGAGGACCCGGACGTCTATCGCAATACCCTGCGTTTCCTTGAGGAACACAAGGTGCCGGCGGCGTATTTCAACATCCTGACCCCGACCAAGGGGACGGCCCTGTTCAACAAGATGCTCAAGGCCGGGCGGATCATCGATCCGGAGGATATCGACCGCTGGCCGGGGCAGGTCTGCCACATCTGGCCGCGCGACTGCACCCCCGGACAGATGGAACAGCGCATCCAGCGGATGTACAAATCATTCTACAGCATGCGCTCGATCGTCCACCGCCTGCCTTTCCCCAAGTCGCGTTCCGACATGGCGTCGTGGATCCTGAACATGACCGAACGCCGGATGGCGTTTTCCTCCACCGGGAACAACGACTTCGATATCTACTGACGAAGGCGGCGCCGGGTCCCTGCCTGCCCGGACGCCACCACCGCGCGGCCGGGCAGACAGGGACCATGCCACGGCAGGCGCGTCCATCCCGGCCGTCCGCGATTTCCGGACAGGTCGTGATGGCACGCGTTTTCACGGTTTCGGGAAAACGCGTCGTCCACGCGTCGCGGGGTCGCATGGCGGACGGGCAGGCGATATGCTTGCCCCCGTCATCCGAAATCCAACCAGACCCGAAGGGCAATCATGTTTTCATGCGTAGGATACGCGGCCACGGCCGCCGATGCACGTCTTGGCCCCGTCAAGCTGGATCGTCGCGATCCCGGGCCTGACGATGTCCAGATCGACATCCTGTATTGCGGCGTCTGCCATTCCGACCTTCACCAGGCGCGCAACGAATGGCAGAACACCATCTTCCCCTGCGTCCCCGGCCATGAAATCGTGGGACGGGTGGCCAAGGTGGGCGCTTCCGTCACGCGCTTTCACGCAGGCGACCTGGTGGGGGTCGGCTGCATGGTCGATTCCTGCCGCGAATGTCCCAGCTGCCGCGAAGGGTTCGAACAGTATTGCGAGGTCGGCTTCGTCCCCACCTATAATGGCGAGGAACGCCAGGGCGGCGGCATCACCTTTGGCGGGTATTCGCGCGCCGTCGTCGTCGATCAGGCATTCGTGCTGAAGGTCCCTGAAAAGCTCGACCCCGCCGCCGTCGCCCCGCTGCTGTGCGCGGGCATCACCACCTATTCCCCGCTGCGCCACTGGAAGGTAGGACCGGGGCAGCGGGTCGGGATCGTGGGGCTGGGCGGTCTGGGCCACATGGGCGTGAAATTCGCCCGCGCCTTCGGGGCGGAGGTCGTGCTGTTCACCACATCCGCCAGCAAGGTCGCCGACGGGCTGCGCCTTGGCGCGCATGAGGTCGTCCTGTCGAAGGATGCCGGGGCCATGGCAAAGGAACGCGGGCGCTTTGACTTCATCCTCGACGCGGTCGCCGCCAATCATGACATCAATGCCTATCTCGACCTGCTGAAGCGCGATGGCACGCTGGTGCAGGTCGGCGCGCCGGAGACGCCGCTGCCGGTTTCGGTCTTCAGCCTGCTGATGAAGCGCCGCAATTTCAGCGGCTCGCTGATCGGGGGGATCCCCGAAACGCAGGAAATGCTGGATTTCTGCGGCGAACATGACATCACCGCCGATATCGAGATGATCCGCATGGACCAGATCGAGGACGCCTATGCCCGGATGCTGCGTTCGGACGTGAAATACCGCTTCGTCATCGACATGGCGACGATGCCGGAATCCGTCTGAAAACAGCCTGCTGATAAAAAACAAAAGTTTTTGGGTGCCGCCTTTTTTCAAAAAGGCGACGTTCTTTTGAAGCTTTTTGCAAAAAGCTTCACCAAAAAACCTTTATGATTTCAGGAAATCGCCGGGGATGTTTCGCGCACCGGCGGGACTGACACGATAAAAAATCATCCCGCGTCGAACCTTTCCCGGGCCGGCATGTTGGATAGGGGCACGCCATATCCGGGAACGAGCGTCGCGAGGTCCCGTCGGCCCATCAATGGCACGTACCCGGCCTCACGCGCATGGACGCTCGCTCCCCTTTTCAAGGGAGGCACCCATGGCTTACAAGACCGTAAATCCCTATACCAACGAACTGGTCGCGACATTCCCCGACCTGCGCGCGGACGAGCTGGAACAGGCCATCGCAACGGCGCAGGCGACCTATGCCACATGGTCGCAGACCGACTTTGCCCACCGTCGCGCCATCCTCCGCAAGGCTGCGGCGCAACTGCGTGATCGCACGGACCATTACGCGGAACTGCTGACGCTGGAAATGGGCAAGCTGTTTCGCGAAAGCCAGCAGGAAGTTACGCTGTGCGCCGACATCCTCGATTACTACGCCGACCGGGCGGAGGAATTCCTTGCCCCGCAACCCGTCCCGGACGAGGCGGGACGCGGCGACCGCGCCATGGTCATCAGCCAGCCCATGGGGGTGATCCTGGCGATCGAGCCGTGGAATTTCCCCTATTACCAGCTTGCCCGGGTCGTGGGGCCGCAGTTCATGGCGGGCAATGTGGTGATGGTCAAGCACGCGTCCAACGTGCCGCAGTCGGCGGCGGCCTTTGCGCGGCTGTTCCAGGATGCTGGCGCGCCGGAAGGGCTGTATACCAACATGTACGCCACGCACAGGCAGCTGGAGGATCTGATCGATGATCCGCGTATCGTCGGCGTCGCCCTGACGGGCAGCGAGGGCGCGGGCGCGCGCATCGCCGCGCGGGCGGGCCAGAACCTGAAGAAAACGACCATGGAGCTGGGCGGCAGCGACGCGTTCATCGTGCTGTCGGACGCGGACATGGAACATGCGGTCAGATGGGCGGTCTGGGGCCGCATGAACAACGGGGGACAGTGCTGCGTGGCCTCCAAGCGCATCATTGTCATGGACGACATCGCCGACGACTTCCTTGCCCGTTTTTCCGCGGCGCTGGGACAGCTCCGGCCGGGGGATCCCATGGACGCGGCGACGGGCCTGCCGCCCATGTCGTCGCAGGCGGCGGCGGACCAGCTGAATGAACAGGTGCGCGTCGCGGTCGAACACGGGGCAAAGGCGATCCGTGTCGGCCCGCCCCCGCCCGAACGCGGCGCGTTCGTCCAGACAACGATCCTGACGGACGTGACGCCGGACAACCCCGTCTATCACCAGGAACTGTTCGGCCCCGTCGCCATGTTCTTTCGCGCGCGTGACGAGGACGAGGCCATCCGCATCGCCAATGACAGCCCGTTCGGCCTTGGCGGTTCGGTCTTCACCCGCGACACCGACCACGGAACCGAGGTGGCGCGGCGGATCGAAACCGGCATGGTGTTCGTCAACCACCCGACATGGACCCGCGCCGACCTGCCGTTTGGCGGGATCAAGCGGTCGGGTTACGGGCGGGAGCTTTCGTCGCTTGGCATACAGGAATTCGTCAACAAGAAGCTGATCGACGTGGTGCCGATCGACGCCGCCGCCTGACGGAAGGCTGGCGGAACGATACGGGCCTGCGGGACCTCCGCAGGCCCGTATCCGTTTGAAGAACGTTTAAAAATTCGATGAAATAATAAAAGTTTTTGGGTGTTGCTTTTTTAAAAATGCAACGTCTTTCGAAGCTTTTTGCAAAAAGCTTCACCAAAAAACTTTTATTATTTTTATCCTCTGCCCATATCCACGCACCGGCGCAGGACCCGGCGGCAGCTTCCCCAAAGGACAGCCTTGCATCCATGCGATGGAACGCCCACTGTCCGAAAGACATGGCGGCACCCCCCGGATGTCACACCACCCAAGAGGCCGTATCATGGCGCGCTGGTCCTATCCCCGTCCTTCCCCCACGGAAATCACGTCCCATCAGGCATGGATGTCGCGACGCCGGTTCCTGGCGGCGTCATCCATCGCGATGGGGGGCATGATGGAACAGGCCGCCCGGCCCGCCATGGCGGAAGGGCTGCGGACCCGGCCCGGTCCCTTTCAGGCGGAAGAAAAGCCGACGCCGCTGGCGGACGTGACGCATTACAACAATTTCTATGAATTCGGGCTGGGGAAAAGCGACCCGTCCACCTCTGCCAGCGCTTTTAGGCCACGCCCGTGGACCCTGTCGGTGGAGGGGCTGGTGGCGCATCCGCGCGTGTGGGACATCGACCGGCTGATGGCCGCGATGACGCTGGAGGAAAGGCTGTATCGCATGCGCTGCGTGGAGGCATGGTCGATGGTCATTCCATGGGACGGTTTCGCGCTGGCGGACCTGCTGAAGCTGGCGGAACCGCTGGGCAATGCGCGTTACGTTGCGTTTGAATCCGTCCTGCGCCCCGAACAGATGCCCGGACAGCAACCGGGCCTTGATTCCCTGCCGTGGCCGTATGTGGAAGGGCTGCGCATTGACGAGGCCATGCACCCGCTGACCTTCCTTGCGGTGGGGCTGTATGGACAGACGCTGCCGAACCAGAATGGCGCGCCGGTGCGGCTGGTGGTGCCGTGGAAATACGGGTTCAAGGGGATCAAGTCGATCACGCGCATACGGCTGGTGGAACAGATGCCGCCGACGACATGGAACCGGATGAACGCGTCGGAATACGGCTTTTTCGCCAACGTCAACCCGGACGTCGATCACCCGCGATGGAGCCAGGCGACGGAACGCGTGATCGGCGGGGGCGGATTTTTTGGCGGCGGACGGAAAAGGACACTGATGTTCAACGGATATGGCGAACAGGTGGCCGGGCTGTACAGCCAGATGGACCTGCGGACCTATTTCTGACATGCCTTACCTGAGCGGGAACGGACGCAACCGGACGGTCGTGCCATGGCGGTTCGAGACATGGATTTTGACCATTGTCGGGCTGGTCCCGGCGGCGCTTTATTTCTGGTACGGCGCGCATGACCAGCTGGGGGCCGACCCGGTCAATGTCTTTGAACGCTGGCTGGGCCTGTGGGCCGTGCGCTTTCTGGTCCTGACATTGTGCATCACGCCCCTGCGCGTCATGACGGGCTACAGCCTGCTGCGCTATCGCCGCACGTTCGGGCTGCTGACATTCTGGTACGCGTGCATGCATGTCGCGGTTTATGTCGGGCTGGACCAGCGTTTTGACATGCCTGTCCTGTGGCGGGACATGACGCGACGTCCCTTCCTGATGATCGGGTTCTGCGCGTTCATCCTGCTGGTGCCGCTGGCGCTGACCTCCGCCACATGGGCGATACGCAGGCTGGGCCGGCGATGGCGGACGCTGCACCGTCTGGTTTATGTGGTGGCCGTGCTGGCGTCCGTCCATTTCCTGATGGCGTTCAAGACCTATACCCCCACCAGCGTCGGATATGCCGCCGCCCTGTGCGGGCTGGTCCTGTGGCGCGGCGGACATGCCCTGCGGCATGTCAGGAAGCGGGTCCGTCAGGATGGGACGCGTCAGGGGACCGTCTTAAAATAACAACAGTTTTTGGGTGTCGCCTTTTTTAAAAAGGTGACATCTTTTGAAGCTTTTTGGGAAAAGCTTCACCAAAAACTTTCCTGTTTTCAGGCATCATCAAAAAAAACGGGACCCGTTTCCGGGCCCCGTCCTTTTGGCGTCATGTCAGCTCATGACTTGTCATGGCTGTGCAGGCCGCCTTTGCGTCCGGCTTCGGCCGCGCGTTCCGGGTCGTTGGCAAAGTTGCCCGAACTGTGCTGCCCGCCCTTGTGGCCCGCCTCGGCCGCGCGTTTGGGATCATTGGCAAAGTTTCCGGAACTGTGCTGTCCGCCCTTGTGCCCTGCTTCGGCCGCGCGCTGCGGGTCGTTGGCAAAGTTGCCCGAACTGTGCTGCCCGCCCTTGTGGCCCGCTTCGGCCGCGCGCTTGGGATCATTGGCAAAATTACCGGGATTGTTCTGCGCGCCGCCACCGCCGTGACTGTCCGCGGGCGCCATGGCAGGAATTCCGGTATTACGGATACTGTAAGAACGATAGACCATAGTCATCTCCTTCAGAGATCGCAGCGGCTATTGGGGATCCTTGTTTTTCCCTGTTCCCGTCATGAAATCCGGGAAAAGGAAGCAATCCCGCCGGGGCCGCTGTGGACCATTCAACGACGCATCCCCATGGTGGTTCCTGATGCGCGAAAAGAATCACAAAAATAAAAATTCCACCACATGATTCCATACTTAAATATATATCGTATGAAAAACAAACTTCATAAGTAATAACACAAAAACATCCGCGCGAATTTCATACCCTGACGCCCGTCATACGCGCCGGGGCCTTCCACTGCATTGCGATTCCGAAACATCATGCTGCCATCAGTAATATTTCACACAATCTTCATGCGCAGGACGCCACATTGAAACCCGCATGGGTGGCGCGGGGGAACAGTCCGTGTATAGACAGGTCCCCATGTCGCACGTCAGATCCATATCCGAACCCTCCCCCCTGCGCCTTTCCCGTCAGGAGATGGCGCTTGTCGGCGTGACCATGATCTGGGGCACCACCTTCCTGATCGTGCATCTTGCGATGCGTTCATGCGGCCCCCTGTTCTTTGTCGCGATGCGGTTCCTCGCGGCCGGTGGCGTCAGCCTTGTGGTGTTCCACAGGACCATGCGCGCCCTTACCCTGCGCGAATGCGGGGCGGGGGCGGCCATCGGGGCCAGCATCTTCCTCGGCTACAGCCTCCAGACCTATGGATTGCAAAGCATCACCAGCAGCCAGTCCGCCTTCATCACCGCGATGTACGTGCCGATGGTGCCGCTGCTGCAATGGATCGTGCTGCGCCGCCTGCCCCATCTGATGAGCTGGCTTGGCATCGGCCTTGCCTTCGTGGGACTGATCCTGCTGGCGGGGCCCGATGCCGGAACGGGGACGTTCAACGGTGGTGAAATCGCGACCCTGCTGGGGACGGTCGCAATCGCAAGCGAGATCATCCTCATCAGCCGCTTTGCCACGCAGGTGGACAGCAGGCGCGTGACCGTGGTTCAGCTTGTGGTGGCGGGCGTGCTGGCCCTGATGGCCATGCCGCTGGATGGGGAAAGCCTGCCGCGCTTTTCATGGATATGGGCGGTGTCAGCCGGGGGCTTGGGCATCGCCAGCGCGCTGATCCAGCTGACGATGAACTGGGCGCAGAAGGCAGTTTCGCCGACGCGCGCCACCGTCATTTACGCGGGTGAGCCGGTATGGGCGGGCATTATCGGGCGCATCGCGGGCGAACGCCTGCCCCCGCTGGCGCTGGTGGGCGCGCTGTTCATCATCGCGGGCGTCATCGTTGGCGAATGGCGGCCCCGGCGCCGGGTGGCGGATACGGCGACCGGGCGGTAAGCCCGCGCCATTTGGGGCTGCTGAAAATGGCAGGAGTTTCCGGGTGCCGCCTTTCATCTGAAAAGGTGGCGTCTTTCGAAGCTTTTTGGGAAAAGCTTCACCAAAAACTTTTGAAATTTCAGTCTTATGATACGCCGGATGTCTCACCCCCGTGATTGCGCCGCGCGTTCAGCAGCGTCAGGGTCAGGACCACGACGGCCCCGCCTCCCACCGTCAGCATGAGCGCGGGCGCCAGCCCGGTTCCCAGAAACGACGCCACGGACGCCTGCAGCAGTGCGTTGCTGGCGGCAATCAGGTTGCCGCACTGGTACGCCAGCCCCGGAAACGTCGCGCGCACCGAAGGCGGCGAAAGTTCGCTTAGATACGCCGGGACGACGCCCCACGCGCCCTGGATGCAGAACTGGATGCACACCGCGCCCACCGTCAGCCACACGGTGGAATGCGGCAACGTCCATAACGGCAGCAGCGGCAGCGTCAGCAACGCCGCCAGCGCGATGCTGTACTGGCGGCCGATCCGTTGCGACAGCATGCCAAAGAACAGCCCCCCCACGATGGCCGCGATATTGTACAGCACGACGATCAGCGTGATCGAGGGATGGGACAGCCTGCGTTCAAGCCCCAGGAACACCTTGGGATACAGATCCTGGGAGCCGTGGCTCATGAAATTGAACGCCGCCATCAGGGTCACGGCGAAAACACACAGCGCCACATTGCCCCGGATGACAGGCCACAGGCCCGCCGTCGCGGGGGCCGTCGCCCCGCCATGGCGTTGCCGCGCCAGCCATTCCGGGCTTTCGGGCACCCGTATCCAGATATACAGCGCGGAAAACAGCGCGCTGCCGCCAAGGATGAACAGGCCGCGCCACCCCAGCACCGGCAGCAGCAGAAAGACCAGCGACGCCAGAAGATATCCCGCCGGGTATCCCGCCTGCAGGATGCCCGACGCCATGCCCCGCCATGATACCGGCACGCTTTCCATGATAAGCGACGTCCCCACCCCCCATTCCCCGCCCAGCGCGATGCCGAACAGCGTCCGCAGGAACAGGAAGGTCGCAAGGGTGGGGGCAAAGGCCGACAGGACCTCGATCACGGAATAGACGATGATCGTGGTGATCATCACCGGCTTTCGGCCATACCGGTCCGCCGCGCGCCCGCAGATGAACGCCCCGATGGGACGCGTCAGCAGCGTCAGCGTCGGCGCCAGAAGCACGCTTTCGAGTGAAACGCCAAAACTGCGCGCGACATCGTCCAGCGTGAACAGCACGATGAAAAAGTCACAGGCATCAAGCATCCATGCCAGCAGCGACGCCACAACCACATGACGCGCGGTGGCCACGTCATGACCCGGCAGCATCTGCGGCGATCGCGCCGCGAAAGCATCCGTCGTATTGTCCATGCCCTGTACCACCCGTTCCTGGCCGTTTTTGGGGAAATGTCGCATGAAGGGGAAATCCCGGCCATGCCGCCCCCCCATCACGAAACGGATATGCCTTAAAATATTGCGTGAGATACCCGGCGGAAATTACAGGTTCGCGATGACCTTCAGCCCCACCAGCATGGCGTTGGGAATGACCGAGTTTTCGCCCGGGCGCATCATGTATTCGAACTCTGGCGTCAGTACCAGGCCGGGTGTCACGGGAATGCCGTAATACGCCTCCAGCACGGCGGAATGGGTCTGCGGCGCCGTGACGAAATCCCCCATCGGCAGGCCCGCCATCTGCCGCAGGGCCTGTCCATAGGTCAGCCGCGGACTCATCTGGTAATAGGAATACATCACGCCGAAACGGTCATAGGGACGGTGCGGGATCAGCCCCAGAAGCGAGGCGCCGAAATAGAATTCGTCCGCAAAGGTGGAGATGCTGGGCGTATTGTGGATGAACCCCGCCAGGAGATAGCCACCCGCCATCTGATGTTCGCCATGCTTGCGATACACCATCTGGTCCGCCTCGATATAGAACGTGTCGCGCGGCTTTTGCCGATGCGCATGCACGATGGCGCGATAGGCCGGCGGAATGTCGCCGATCAGGTCGGGATAGGCCGACGTGTCATGCCCGAAGCCGAGCTTGTAATGACCGGCGAGCTTGCGCGGGCCGAAAAACGGTTCCCACGTCAGTTCGATCGGGGTCTGGATGCCGGTCGTGGTCTCGCTTCCCCATGCCCAGCCCGTATTGTCCTGTGCCTTTGGCCCGATCTTATAGATGCCGGTCCGCAATGTCAGGTCGCGCGTGGGACGGAAGCGCACGGTCCCCCCCCACGAGGTCTTGGGATAGACGCTCCATCCCGGCGGTTCGCGAATGGCCATCGGCGCGGAACACTGCATCATGAACGTACACAGCAGGACCGACGTGCCATAGGTATGCGTCAGCGCGATGCGGCCGATATTGATGTTGACGCGGTGATGGAAAAACGACTTTTCCGCATACAGATCGGCAAGGCGCGCGGCGGCGGGGCCGTGGATGCTCCATACCTCCGTCAGCAGGACATTGCGCTCGCCCACATGGTCCCAGCCCACCTGCCGTCCCTCGCGGTTCATGACGATGCCATGCACGAACCAGCCATCAAGGCCAAACAGCTTTCCCAGATCGAACAGCATGCTGACCCGCAGGTCGTGGACGTAATCGACCCCCTTGGAAAGGCCACCGCCGACATTGGCCATGCTTTCCCCCTTGTAGGTCAGCTCAAAGGTAAAGCCACGGTTGCCCAGCCATTCCCGCCATGGCCTGAGCTGCGGCACCAGATTGCCGAAAGACTGTTCCGCCACGAAATATCCCGCGCTCAGGTCGCTTTTGCGCAGCGCGTCGTCATTGTGGTTCAGCAATGCGGAAATGCTTTCCGTATTGAACAGGGATTCGAGCCGTTCTTCCGCGATGGGGCGCTTGTGCCTTTTCGCCACACCGGCGGCGGGTGCGGGGATCATGTCGGGGGCCGCGACAGGGGCCGCGCGCAGCTTCTGCGCGGCCGCGCGACACGGGGCGGACGCCACGCAGGACAGGAACAGCATCCACCATGTCGCCACGAAAAAACCCAGCGCGACACGCGGGCAGGCGGGACGCGGGCGGCCATCACGGGCGCGATACGGGCCGGGAACGGGAAAACGCGGTGGACTGGCATACAGGATATGCATCGGGACATCGCATGCGCTACAGGGGGCTGCCTCCCCTCCTTGCATGGAGAAGCATTACCTTTGACAGTTCAGAAATACCGGACGCAGGGACGGATCATCACTCCGCCCACGGTCGGTTCATCCAGTGGCGACAGGACTTCGGAAAAGCATGTCTGTTCTGTAAGAAATTATTTCCATGACGTATTCTTCTTTATTATTGCGTCTTTGCCAGCAGCGTATGGGATACGGAAATATTTTTCAATCTCTATATTCCAGCAGGAATGGATGATGAATATTTTATATGTTTTTCGTATATATCAATTTCTTCACCTGAAAGCTGTCCTGCGGGAAAAACACCGGTCCTGTCACCATGGCATTCCTGCGGATGGGGTCATGATGACGTGACGCCACCGGCGGACACGCGCATCATTGAGGCGCCTTGAGAATCAGGATTTTATGGAAATAATTTTCAAAAATTAAGCGCCCGGAAACCTTCGTCAGGAACCATTGGAAAATGGCAGTCCTGGCCACACGCTGAAATCATGAAAAGTTTTTGGTAAAGCTTTTTTCAAAAAGCTTTGAAGGAATGTCACCTTTTTAAAAAAGGCGACACCCAAAAACTTTTATTACTTTTCCATCAATATATTATTTCCAGACAGTCCCTGACCCGTGGATGGCCAGCACAGGTTGTCCAGCTGCTGCCGGAAATCTATTTCCAGCGCCACTTTCCAGACCCGGGCGACAAAATCTGACGGGGGATGTCCGCTCAGCCTGACCAGCCCGATCGAGCCGGGTGAAAATCCGGCAAGCCGCCGCATCTGCAGCCGCCCCATCGGTGGCACCCGCAGGGGAAAGGACGAAATCGGCAATATGGTCGCAAGGGCGCCGCACATGATTTCCGCATGGATCAGTTCCAGCGACGTGGTTTCAAGACGGATGACAGGTTCGACGCCTGCCGTCTGGAACCCGATATCCACCAGCTGCCGGCAGCGCATCCCCTGCCCCAGAAGGGCCAGCGGGAATCGCGCGGCCTCCTCCCAGCTGACTTCACGTGTGTCGGGAAAGTCATAGGCCGGCGACCCCGCCAGCACCTGTTCTTCCTCATAAAGGGAGCGCACCACGAACGCCTGCGCCTGTGGGCACTGATCATAATACATGATCCCGATATCCAGCTGTTTCGTGACCAGCTTTTCAATGATTTCCACGTTGGGAAACACTGAGACATCGGCCGAAAACGCGCCGATCCTGTCCTTTATGGCATGCAGAAGGACAGGCACGATATGAACCGCCGTCGGGATGACGCCGATCCTGATCGTGCCGATCAGTTCCTGCCTGGACAGGGAGACCTCGTTACGCATCTCCGTCACGCTTCGCAGGATGTCATGCGCCCATTTGAGAACCCGCGCCCCTTCCGGCGTCAGGCCAAAGACCTTTTTCTTGCGGTCGACGATCACGATCCCCAGCTCGTCCTCCAGCTGCCGGATCGCACGCGAAAGGGCGGGCTGCGACACGTTGCAGGCCGCCGCCGCCTTTGAAAAACTCCTGAGCCTGTCTATCTCGCGCAGATAATGAAGCTGTTTCAGAAACACATGTCACTCCGGAAATGATTGCCGCGTGTCCGGGGATTGCAAAACCGCCCTTGCGAAAGCCTGTAAATTACAAAGAAGTTTTTGGTGAAGCTTTTTCAAAAAGCTTTGAAGAAATGTCACCTTTTAAAAAAGGCGACACCCAAAAACTTTTATTTTCATCACTGCATCGTTTTCAAACGGTTCCTTATAACATGGTTTCACGTGACAAGCCGCTCCCCACCACAGAACAGCATCTGTCCATCGCGTCGCGCAATGGCGATCAGGGTCTGCTTGCCCATCCGCGCAAGGCGACAGGCGCGATAGGTGGGCGCTGACACCGCCACGACGATCGCGATCCCGGCCCGTAATGTCTTGAGCGCCATTTCGTAGGAATACCGGCTTGTCAGCACGCACAACCCCGCCTGCATCCCGCCATCGCGCACGCGCGCGCCAATCAGCTTGTCCAGCGCGTTATGCCGTCCCATATCCTCGCGGATCATGCGGATACGACCGGTACAATCCGCCCAGGCCGCCGCATGCACCATCCGCGTCACGGCGTTCAGCGCCTGCCATTCCCCCAGTTCGTTGAGCGCGCGCCGCACCGCGTCCGCCGAAATGAACGGCCCCGCGCCCAAGGGGGCAACGCCCACGCCCTCGGGCGATGGCACCTCGTCACTGCCACAGATGCCGCAGCTTGAATGGCCTGTCCGGGCGCGGGGGCTGCGGCGGATCAGCGCGCTCAGCGCCGCGCCCGTAATCGAGATATCGAGCAGCAGTCCGTCATCCTCCCGGCTCACCACGACAGAGCGTATCTGTCCGGCGGAATCCACGATCTGTTCCGTCAGGCAGTATCCGTACGCAAAATCCTCCAGTCCGTCTGGCGTCATCATCATGATGCCATGCGAGAACATGCCGTTGAACACCAGCCTGACGGGCACCTCATCGGCAATGTTCAGCTCGAACACGCGCTCCGGCTGGTCCAGCCGCGTGACGGGAACCTGGTGAAACAGGGGGAACATTTCAAAAAACCTTATGCAATTTCCACGCCGGGGCCGTGGGCAGGGCATGACGTTCCGCCCTGCGTCCGCGCGGGCCGTGTCCCCGCCTGCGATGCCGGGATGGCGGACAGCCGCTGCATCGCGGCCACCTGTTCGGCCGGCAGGTTCACGTTATCCAGCGCCCCTGCCCTGTCGAGCCGCACGAAGCGGCCGCCATGGGTGCGCAGCATCCCGCGCATCCGCACTTTCCCCGTCGCCGCCTGTTGCCGCAGGGCCCGCAGCATCGCGGGTTCCCAGATCGTGCATAACGGTTCGGGATCCCCGTCATGCTCGCTCAGATAGGCTGTCGCACCACGGGCTGCATCGCGCGCGTCAATCAGGGCGGACAGCGTCAGCGCATCAAGCATCGGCAGGTCGCACGCGACCACCAGCCACGCCGCGTCCGGGTACGCCGCATGCGCCGACAGCAGCCCCACCGCCGGACCACCGCCCAGCGCCCCTTTCACATCCGCCCGGTCGGGAATCCGTGGATAGGCCGCGCGCAGGGGATCGGTCAGCTGATCGGGCCGGACGGAGACGAAACATCGCGGCAGGCATGCGGCCAGCAGGTCAAAGGCCCGCGCAAGCTGCGGCCGCCCGGCATAGGACAGCGCCGCCTTGTCCCGCCCCATGCGCCGGCTGGCCCCACCGGCAAGGACCAGGCCGTAAAGTGGCGCGGTCATGGGCCGCCTATCCGGCGATCCGCAGCGGCGGGGCCGAGGCGACGCTTTCGACCACCCGGACCGGAATGGACTTGGCGGCTGGCGTGCCGCTGATTTCGTCAAAATAATCCAGCGGCAGAAGGGGGTTGAGTTCGGGATAATATCCCGCGATGGCGCCGCGCGGCATCGGATAGTCAATGACGCTCAGCCCATCGACATAACGGCGCACCCCGTCGTCGCTACAGGTTTCAAGGGCGATGACGGCGCCGTTTTCCAGCCCGCGTTCCGCCATGTCCTCCCTGTTCATGAAAACCACGAGACGGGTATTGTACACCCCGCGATACCGGTCATTGTTGCTGTAGATGGTGGTATTGTACTGATCGTGCGACCGGATCGTCGCCAGACGCAGCATCGTGTTATCAGCGACCGGCGCATCCACCTCCAGCCCCGGCATGACAAGGAAATTCGCCTTGCCATTGGGCGTCTTCCACACGCGCCGGCGCGGCGGGATGTCGAGGTGGAATCCCCTGGGGTTTTTGATCCTTTCCGAAAAATCGGCATAGATTTCGGGATAGACCTCTGCGATCTTGTCGCGGATCAGGCTGTAATCCACCATGTAGCGCGCCCACGGCGTGCGTGAATGCGGCAGCGTGGCCATGGCCATGCGGCAGACGATTTCCGTTTCCGGCAGGACATGTTCGCTGACCGGTGCGAAAACCCCGCGTGAGGCGGTCACGTTCGCCATCGCGTCCTCGATGGTCACGAACTGCTCCCCCGCATCGGTGCGGATGATTTCCGAACGCGCGACCACCGGCAGGATCAGCGCGTCGCGGCCATGGACCAGATGCCCCCGGTTCAGTTTCGTCGCGATGCCAACCGTCAGGTCAAGGTTGCGCATCGCGGCATAGGAACGTTCGGTATCGGGCACCGCGCGGATGAAGTTCCCGCCCATCCCGATGAAGACGCGCGCGCTTCCCGCCTCCATCGCCGCGATGGCGTCAAGGACATGGTGGCCATGTTCGCGCGGCGGTTCGAACCCGAAGGCATCGCGCACGCGGTCCAGATAGGCCTGCGTGGGCTTTTCATCTATGCCGACCGTGCGGTCCCCCTGCACGTTCGAATGCCCCCGGATCGGCGCGATGCCCGCGCCGGGCCTGCCGAAGTTCCCACGCAGCAGAAGCACGTTCGCGACCTGCTGCAGCAGGCGGGATCCTTCCTGATGCTGCGTCAGGCCCATTCCGTAACAGATGATCGTCGCCCGCGACTTCTTGTAAATCTCGGCCACGCGACGGATCTGCGCCTCGGACACGCCGGATATGCGGGTGATGTCCTCCCACCCGCAGCCCATGATGTCGGCGCGCAACGCGTCAATGCCCGCCGTATGCTGCGCGATGAAATCGCGGTCCAGCACGTCCTCGCCCTGTTCCTCCGCCTCGAACAGGACCTTCATCATGCCCTTGAATATCGCAAGGTCGCCGCCGATGCGGACATGGACGAATTCGGAAGAAATCGGCGTGGACCCGAACGTCGCCATCTGCAGCACGTCCTGCGGTTCGGTAAAGCGGATCAGCGCGCGTTCGGGCATGGGATTGATCAGGACGATCGGCACGCCGCGCTTCCTTGCCTCCACAAGGTTGGTCATCATGCGCGGCGAATTGGTGCCCGTATTCTGGCCCACCACGAAGATCGCCTCGGCATGTTCGAAATCGGACATGACGATCGTGCCCTTGCCGATCCCGATGGAAGGCGGCAGCCCACGGCTGGTCGGTTCATGGCACATGTTGGAACAGTCGGGGAAATTGTTGGTCCCGAATTCGCGCACGAAAATCGAATAGAGGAAGGCCGTTTCGTTCGCGGTACGCCCCGATGTATAGAACTCCGCCTGATGCGGGCTGTCGAGGGCCTGAAGGTGACGGCCGATCATCGCGAACGCGTCGTCCCACGTCACCGGCACGTACCGGTCCGTCGCGGGGTCATAGCGCATCGGCTCCGTCAGGCGGCCCTGCATCTCCAGCCAGTAATCGCTTCTGAGCATCAGTTCCGTGACGGTATGTTTTTCAAAAAACTCCCGCGTGATACGCGCCTTTGTCGCCTCATGCGCCAGTGCCTTCGCGCCGTTTTCACAGAACTCCAGCGTCTTGCGCTGGTCGGGATCGGGAAAGGCGCAGCTGGGGCATTTGAATCCCCCCGGCTGGTTCATCGACAGAAGGCCGCGCGAACCCTTTACAAGGACGCTCTGCTCCATCAGCACCTTCGCGGTCGCGCCCGCGGCCCCCCATCCCCCGGCGGGATGGTGATATGGCTTGTATTCGGATTCTTTTTCGTTGCTCATGACAGGGACCTTACAGGCTTGGGCCGGGCTTTAGAAATCAATCGTTTCCGATGTGTTCGGCAGGTTTTACAAGGCAGCCATGTTTTCGCGCTGCCTGTCATCGTGGCGCAGGATCCCGAATTCCTTCATCGCGGGCACGAAATTTTCATTTTCATGCCGTGAACGCGCAAGCTTGATCAGGGCGAACCGCTGCAACGGGGTCAATGCCGCCCATTCCCGCGCCGTCGGCGGCGCAATGCCGTCCGCATGCGCCTGCGCGCGCACGGCCTGCGGCATGTGCCCCGGATCGCGCCAGTCCTCCACCCCGCGTTCCGCCAGGGGGCGCAGGGGCTCGTCACTGCGGGTTGCGATCAGGTGGGCGACAAGATCGCGATAGGCGGCCTGTTCTCCGTCACTTACGCAGGGCAGATCCGCAAGCTGTGCCCGCTCCTCACGCGAAAACCGGCTCCATTGCCGCAGGCTGAGCTTTATGCCGACGATATCGAGCTTCTGTCGCGCAATCATCGGAATGCACCGCAGGGAACCGGCAAAATCACGTTCAAATTCAAAAAGCATCGAACCTTGTCCTGAACTGGTGATATGGACGTCCGCGTGACGGGGCCGCCGCCCGCTCATCTCGGGACAATCAGGTGGATCAGGCCTGCCACCCCGAAAAACACCGCCGTGCTGCATGACCAGATGGCGACAAACCACCCGATCCGCACGCCCGCATGCCTTGGCGCGTCATTCCCGTTTCCCCTGACAATATCAGTGATAGCCATCGGCTTTTGTAACCTTTCCGCGAAACACGTGATAGGAATACAGGGTGTAGGTCAGGATGATCGGCAACAGGATCGCCGTGCCGACCAGCTGGAAAAACTGGCTCGACGGGGGGGAGGACACATCCCACAGCGTCAGGGACGGCGGCACGGCATAGGGCCAGATCGTGATCCCGAGGCCGGACAGGCACAAAAAGAACCAGCCAAGGGCGCACAGGAAGGGACCGCGCGCATGGCTTTTGCGCAATCCGCGCGCAAGGGCCAGCCCCAGCACGACCACCAGGATGGGCACCGGCGCGACAAACAGGATATTGGGCCAGTCCGTCCAGCGGCGCAGGTACGGCGCATGCAGCAGCGGCGTCCAGATACTGACGATCACGATGGCCGCGAACAGCCCGATGGCAAGCCGCTGCGCCCACCTGCGGCACGAGGCCTCCAGCGCGTCGGTTGTCCGCCATATGAGCCACGTCGCCCCCAGCAGGGCGTACCCGCACATGACCGACAGCCCGCACATGACGCTGAAGGGCGTCAGCCAGTCGAACGACCCGCCGTCAAAGGAACCGTCAACCACGCGGATCCCCTGCACCACGCCGCCAAGGATCGCGCCCTGACAGAACGCGGCGATGCCCGATCCCGCCATGAACCCGATATCCCACATTCCGCCGCGCGCGGTGCCTTTCGTCATGACGCGGAATTCGAACGCCACGCCACGAAAGATCAGCGCCAGCAGCATGAGGATGACCGGCAGGTAGAAGGCGGGCAGCAACGTGGCGTAGGCGCCGGGAAAGACGCCGTAAAGCACCGCGCCCCCCAGCACCATCCACGTCTCGTTCCCGTCCCAGACCGGCGCGATGGTATTGATCATCACGTCACGGTGGTCGGGGTCGCGTTCCAGCGTGAACAGCATGCCGATGCCAAGGTCAAACCCGTCAAGGATGACATAGATCGTGATGGCGGCGACAAGGATCACGGCCCACACGATCGGCAGCCAGTATGAAAAGTCCATCATGCCTCAGGCTCCTTCGCCAGAAGATGGGTCGATAACGGCCGGATGCATACGCGCGCCCAGGATGTCGGATGCATGGGCGGCGCTGGCGTCATGCTCGCCCTCGTGCGGTGGATGGGCCAGCAGACGCACGAGAATCCCCAGGCCCGAGCCGAACACGATCACGTACACGACCACGAAGGCCGTCATCGAGAACGCCATGCTCGACAGGGCGACGGGGGAAATGCTGTCGGATGTGCGCAAGAGGCCATAGACGGTCCAGGGCTGGCGCCCCACCTCTGTCGTGACCCAGCCACACAGCAGCGCAAGGAAGCCCGCCGGCGCCATGCACAGCGCCACGCGATGAAAGGCGGGCGTGGTGAACAGGGCGCTGGTGCGCCGCAGCCACAGCGACCACAGCCCGACCAGCACCATCAGCATCCCCATCGCCACCATGATCCGGAACGAGAAGAAGATGACAGGCGATGGCGGCCGCTGGTCGCGGGGGAAATCCTTCATGCCCGGCACCTTGCCATCAAGGCTGTGGGTCAGGATCAGCGAACCCAGCAGCGGCACGCGCACGGCGTAATCGGTATGTTCCGTCTTCATGTTGGGAATGCCGAACAGCAGTTCCGGCGCGCGTCCTTCGCTTTCCCAGTCCCCTTCCATCGCGGCGATCTTCACCGGCTGATGCTTCAGGGTGTTCAGGCCGTGCGCATCGCCAGCAAGGATCTGGATGGGGGCCACGATCGCGGCCATCCACATGGCCATGGAAAACATCACGCGCACCGGCTCGCTGGCGATGTCGCCCCTGCGCCGCGCGCCCAGCAGATGCCATGCGCCGGTCGCGCCCACCACGAACGCCACCGACAGGAATGCCGCCAGCCCCATATGCACAAGCCGGAAGGGAAAGGACGGATTGAAGATGATGGCAAGCCAGTCGGCAGGCATGAAACGCCCCGTGGCGGGATCGATCGTGTAGCCGCGCGGCGTCTGCATCCATGAGTTGGAGGCAAGGATCCACGTCATCGAAATCAGCGTGCCCACCGAAACGCAGCATGTCGCGGCGAAATGCAGCCCACGCCCGACCTTGTTCATCCCGAACAGCATGACGCCAAGGAAGCCTGCCTCCAGGAAAAAGGCGGTCATGACTTCGTAAGACAGGAGCACGCCGGTAATCGGGCCGGCCTTTTTGGAAAAGACGGACCAGTTGGTGCCGAATTCATACGACATGACCAGTCCCGAGACGACGCCCATGCCAAAGACGATCGAAAAGACCTTGATCCAGTATCGGTACAGGTCAAGGAAGACCGCGCGCCCCGTCTTCAGCCAGAGTCCTTCCAGCACGGCCAGATAGGCCGCAAGCCCGATCGAAAAGGCCGGAAAGATGATATGGACGCCTACGGTAAAGGCGAACTGGAAGCGCGCCAGAAGGAGCGCGAAATCATGTGCATTGTACATCGATACTTTCCAACAATCGTGGCCGTGACATCTCCACCTGAAAACAGGCCCACGGATCGGTCGCGATCGATATTCCCGTCAGGATGTCCCCTGCGCATGTGCTAGATCAGGCCGATCGCGGGCGTCCAAGACCTTTTAGTCATATCATTATGCGTACTGGTTATAATGATGAGGCGTTTGTGATTATTATGGTTATTTTGTTGCGACCCCTCCCTTGTCACAAATCACCACCTGCCTATGCTGGGTGCCCGTTCTCGCAACGCGAGCCTCAGCAGCAGGGAGATCCAGAGCGTTGGCCACACCTCAACCCGTTGATACAGAACTGACCCAGGCGGCCGTTTTCCTGGTCATGACGTTGAACAGCGACACATCGGTCAACGCTCAGGTCCGGGAACTTCTGGGTGATCTCTCCTCCCTTGTCCGTGCCGTCGGATTCCGAATTCCTGACGGCAGGCTGAGTTGCATCACAGGAATCGGGTCCGGGGCATGGGACCGCATTTTTGGCATGCCACGTCCGCGCGAACTGCATCCGTTTCGTGAAATCCATGGCGTGCATCACGCCCCGTCGACGCCGGGGGACCTGCTGTTCCATATCCGCGCGACGCGCATGGACCTGTGCTTCGAACTCGCCACGGCTATCGTCTCCCGCCTCGAAGGAGCGGGCAAGGTCGTCGATGAGGTACACGGCTTCAAGTATTTCGACGCGCGCGACCTGCTCGGCTTCGTGGACGGAACCGAGAACCCGTCGGGACAGGCGGCGCGGGATTCCACAGTCATCGGGGACGAGGACCCGGACTTTACGGGCGGCAGCTATGTCATCATCCAGAAATACCTGCATGACCTGAAAAAATGGGACGCCATCCCGACCGAGGTCCAGGAACACATCATCGGGCGCAGGAAAGTCTCGGACATCGAGCTCCCCGACGCGGACAAGCCCAGCTATGCCCACAATGTGCTGACCACGCTTGAGGAAAACGGCAAGCAGCTGCAGATCGTGCGCGACAACATGCCCTTTGGCGAAGTCGGCAAGGGGGAGTTCGGCACCTATTTCATCGGCTATGCCCGCACCCCGTCCCGGGTTGAACAGATGCTGGAAAACATGTTCGTGGGAAAACCGCCGGGCAATTACGACAGGCTCCTCGATGTCAGCACGGCCGTCACGGGCGCGCTGTTCTTCATCCCCAGCAGCGATTTCCTCGACAGCGCGCCGGACCTGCAGACGGATGCACCGGCCGCCGCCCCCGAAACCCCGGCCGGGCAACAGGGCACGCAGCCACGTGACGGCACCCTTGGCATCGGATCATTGAAATAAGGAAACGTGACATGAACAACCTGCACAGACACCTTGCCCCCGTTTCCAGCGCGGCATGGGCACAGATCGAAGAAGAAGCGGCCCGCACCATCCGGCGGCATCTGGCGGGACGTCGCGTTGTCGATACGTCCGAGCCCAGGGGAACGGCCTTTGCCGGCGTCGGGACCGGGCGCGGTCAGCAGATCGCGCCACTGGCCGAAGGTGTCCGCGCGATACGGCGCGAAGTCCTGTCGCCGGTCGAACTGCGCGTGCCCTTTACCCTGTCGCGCGAGGAAATCGACGCGGTGGAGCGCGGTTCCCTCGATTCCGACTGGCAGTCGGTCAAGGACGCGGCCCTGAAAATCGCCTTTGCCGAGGACCGCGCCATCTTTGACGGATATGCCGCCGCCGGCATTCCGGGCATCCGCAAGGCCACGTCGAATGAGCACCTGAAACTTCCCGCGCTGGCGAAGGATTATCCCCACGCCATTGCCGCGGCCCTCAGCACGCTGCGCCTGGCGGGCGTGAATGGTCCCTATTCCATCGTTCTGGGCGCCAGGGCCTATCAGGCGCTCAGCGGCGGGGATGATGACGGCTATCCCGTGCGCAAGCATATCGAAAGCATGATCGACGGAAAGCTGATCTGGGCGCCCGCCATCGAAGGCGCCTTCGTCGTGTCCATGCGCGGCGGTGATCTCGTGCTGGATATCGGGCAGGATTTTTCGATCGGCTATCTGGCGCATACGGCAGAGACGGTCGAACTCTACCTGCAGGAAAGCTTTGTATTCCGTGTTCTGACAAGCGAGGCCACGGTCGCCCTTGACCCCGCGTCCGACGGGACGGATAGCAGCAAAAAAACTGCCTGATCCCTTACCTCACATGATACAGCCCTGTCAGTTACCCATGCCCTGACAGGGCCATAATGGATTACGAGGACGAAAATGGACAATCCGCTGCAAGATACCCCCCAGAAGGAAGCGCGTATCCTTGCGAAAGCAAAGGAACTGTGGACCGCCGATGGCAAGCCCGGATGCGGGCCGGAAGCCTATAAGGAAGCGGCATCCGAACTGATCGGGATGGAAAGCAACCCCGACGCCGGCCAGATTCCGGTCGAATCGCCCGTTCCCCTTGATGCGAACGGACAGCCGATCGAGCAGGCATGGCTGGAAGAAAACCTCGGCAACGAGGGCGGCAGCATGAACGAACTTGATGACAAACAGGAAGTGCCTTTCGCCACGCGCAAGGAAGAGGCGGAAGCGTTGAAGGACCAAGACTGAAAAGTCGGGTTTTCCGGGAAACTGGGCCTTGGCGCGAACTGTCTTTCGATGAAGATAAACGGGGCGTCGCCTTTTTTCATAAAGGGCGGCGTTTCCTGAAGCTTTTTGAAAAAAGCTTCACCAAAAACTTTTGATAATTACAGGACATTATTGGGGCTGCCTTTTCAGGCAGCCTTCTGACGTTGGCGTTCATGATCGACAGGAACCCCCAACGTAAAAAGCCCCCTTCTGCGAGTTACGCAAAAGGGGGCTTTTTCAAAGAACTGTCTGGAAGATCTGGCGGCGACCGACTTTCCCGTGCCTTGAGGCACAGTATCATGGGCGCTGGGGTTTTTCACGTCCGAGTTCGGGATGGGATCGGG
>NZ_NOXG01000018.1:0-44568 GCF_003207955.1 Novacetimonas pomaceti | reverse complement strand
CCATCCAGAATGCCTCCTTCAGAGAATGGTCTGCATCCTATGAATCACATTTTTAAACCGATGGGTACCCCGTGAGTCAGGCCAAACAATGGTTGGTATAAATCCTCACCGTGAAAGTGGTGTATTTTATGCAGGATATAATTTTCATTCAATGATCTTGCGCGTGTTGAAGTCCCCCGTCGTGTCGGGATTACTGTTCATCGTGCTGATGGCGGTAACATGTCTGACCTATCTGCCACCTGATCGGCAGTTATTCGTGGCAATTGGCGGCGTAATACTGTTTTTCCTTGTCCGCAGACATCAGGAACGATGGTCGCGCGGCTTTCTGATGGTGCTTTCCATTGTCGTGTCAGGCCGTTACCTGGTCTGGAGGTTCACATCGACGCTGGACCTTGACGGCACGTTGCAGCGCATTCTGGTGCTGGCGCTCGCGGTCTGTGAAATCTATACCACCTTTCGCGTCGGGTTTACCTATTTCCAGCTTGCATGGCCCCTGCGCCGACAGGTCCATCCCCTGCCGGAGGATACGGCCCTGTGGCCGGTCGTCGATGTGTATGTTCCCACTTACAATGAAGATATTTCCATCGTCCGGACCACGGTGCTGGGGTGCCTGTCCATGGACTGGCCCGCGGAAAAGCTGAATGTCTATATCCTCGATGACGGGCGGCGCCGCGCATTCCGTGATTTCGCCGAGCAGGTTGGCGCGGGCTATATCAACCGTGCGCAGAACATGCACGCCAAGGCCGGCAATCTCAATCATGCCATCGAGGCCACCAATGGCGACGTGATTGCGATTTTTGACTGTGACCATGTGCCCGTGCGCGGCTTCCTGAAGAAAACCGTCGGATGGATGATCGCCGACCCCAATCTGGCGCTGCTGCAGACGCCGCATCATTTCTATTCACCGGATCCCTTCCGGCGCAACATGAGCGAGGGCTGGCAGGTCCCGCCGGAAAGCAATCTGTTCTATGGTCTGTTGCAGGATGGAAATGATTTCTGGAATGCCACGTTCTTTTGCGGCTCCTGTGCGTTGCTGCGGCGCAAGGCGATCATGTCGATCAACGGTTTCGCCACCGAAACCGTAACGGAGGACGCGCATACCGCCCTGCGCATGCAGCGCAAGGGGTGGGGGACGGGCTATCTGCGCGAACCTCTGGCGGCGGGGCTGGAGACGGAAACCCTGGCCCTTCAGCTTGGGCAGCGTATCCGCTGGGCGCGCGGCATGTTCCAGATGCTTCGTATTGATAATCCGCTGGCGGGACGTGGCCTGCGCCTGACGCAGCGGATCTGTTACCTGGCGGCGTCCACGAATTACCTGTTCGCCCTGCCGCGCATGATGTTCCTGCTGGCGCCGCTGGCCTATCTTTTCCTGGGCGTCACGATGATCGCGGCCTCGCCGTACGAACTTGCGGTCTATGCGTTGCCGCATCTGTTTCATACGATCATGACCATGTCGCGCCTGCAGGGACGGTGGCGCTATTCTTTCTGGAGCGAGATTTACGAAACCGTGCTTGCGCCATTTCTCGTGCGCATGACTTTCATCACCTTTATCGCGCCGCACAAGGGCAGCTTCAACGTGACGGACAAGGGCGGCCTGCTGGACCGTGAACGCTTTGACTGGCGGGCGTCCTATCCCAACGTCATCATCGCGGGCATCCTGGGCGTGGGACTGGTTACGGGAATATGGTCCGCAATCGCCCATTATCATGAAACGCTTGTGTTCCGGGCCATGAGCGTCAATTCCGTTTGGGTGCTGTTCAGCCTGATAATCGTCCTTGGCGCTGTCGCGGCCGCCCGTGAAACGCGACAGCGTCGTCGTAATCACCGTGTGTCGGCATGCATCCCCTTCGAAATCGTGGATGACGGCGGGTATGTCCATGCATGCACCACTGTCGATGTCTCGATGGGGGGCTGTCAGCTGGCTGTCTCCTCGACAGGGCCATGGGCCGTGGGGGACAGGCTGGCCCTGCGGTGGTCACTGGCATCCGGCACTGTTGAAATGTGTGCCGTGGTTATCGCGCGGCGCGAGGGGCGTCTGCATCTGCAATGGGTCATTCCCGACATCGAGGCGGAAAGGCAGATTGTCGGCCTGGTGTTCGGGCGTGATGACGCGTGGTCGAAATGGTCCGATTTTCCCCCCGACAATCCGCTGCGCAGTTTTTACCTGCTGCTGCGCAGTATTGTCGCGCTGTTCCGTCCGTTCCCCAGGGATGAACCCACGGACCATGAACCCCCGGTGGAAGGGAAAACCGTCCCCGAAGAGCAGCTTCCGCGCCAGCGCCTGGTGATCCCGCCACGCCATGATGCCGCACGCGGTGCGGGCAGGACCGTGGTGATGGCAGTCGGCCTGGTACTGCTGCACTCGGCGGCATGGGCGCAGGCGGTGTCGGGCGGTCAGCCCGCGCCGGCGGGAAATGGATCGGTAAGCGCGATTGACGACGCGCATATGACCACGGCCGATGTAGGCGAGGTTTCGCGCCAGCCGGTGACGCGCACGCGCGCGTTTGCGGATATGGGCCATACGGATCCCATGGTGCTGCAGGCGGATGCGCCGCTTCATGGACTGCGTGCGAATGTTGGCCGCGATGCCATCGTCACCGATGCTCACCTGACCGTCATGGGGACCGTGCAGGTCCCGCACGCGCCTGATCGCGCCGCGATCGCCGTGACCGTCAACAATCAGGATGTCGGGGTTGTCTGCGTTTCGGGCAATGGTGGGTTCGGCCCGGTGGACCTTCCGGTCAGTCCCATGTTTTTCGATGTGCGCAACCGCGTCAATTTCCGCCTGTTCATGCGTCCCGTCTCAAATGCGGGGACGCAGGCACCCGCCTGCGGTCCGGATGCCTCCGCGCCGGTGGACGATATGGCGGCCGTTCATGATCCCGCCGCCCGGATATCCATTTCCCCCCGGTCCAGCCTGACATTGACGACCGTGGGACTGGTGCCGCACCGACTGCTGTCGGCCCTGCCATATCCTGTCATCGATCCCGACGCGGCACAGGCTGTCCCGGTGTTTTTCGTCCTGCCGGACGTGCCGGACCCGGCGATACTGGCGTCCGCCGGGATGGTGGCATCGTGGCTGGGGGTGCAGACGCGCAACACCCGCATTCATTTCGAGGTCGGGGCCCAGGCGCCACGGCAAGGCAATGCGATCATGATGGCATCCGACCTGCCGGGGCCGTGGGGGGAGCATCCCGCAGGGCCGAGCGTGGCGGCCATTGCAAATCCGTACGATAGATTTGGCACCCAGCTTGTGGTGACGGGGCGTACCACGGCGGAGGTCGGGACGGCGGCACGCGCACTGGTGCTGGGGGCGGAACATGACGAATCAGGATCACATGCGATGGCCCCCGTCGTGGTGGCGCCACCGCGCAGGCCGTACGATGCGCCCGGTCTGGTCCGGACGGATCGGCCCGTAACCTTTGGCGAGCTGGTGTCCACGGCGGCCCTGCGCACCAATGGCCTGACGTCAAAAAAAGTGGAAATCTCCCTGTCCCTTCCGCCCGATCTCCGGTCGTGGCGTTCAAGGCCGTTCATGGCCCGCCTGATGTTGGAGGCACCGGGCGGCGATGTGCTGGACCGTGCGAAATCCCATGTAAGCGTCATGATGAACGGGATGTTCCTGCATTCCTATTCGCTGGCGCCGTGGTCCCTCAACCCGTTTCGCAAATCTGGCGCACCGGTGGAACACGTCCTGGAACTGCCGGTATGGAACATGTCGGAACATAACCGGCTGGACCTGTATTTCGACGTTCATCCCCGTCATGGCGGGGGGGGCGCGGCCCAGGCATCCGACGCGGTGGTGGAACTCGACCCTTCCTCGACCATGGATTTTTCCAAATCGCGGCATTTCGCCGTCCTTCCTGATATCGCGATGTTCGCGCAGGCCGGTTTCCCGTTTTCGCGCATGGCCGACCTGTCGGAAACCACCGTCGTGATTCCGCCGCGACCCGCGCCCGATACCATCGGCGCGTTTCTGGACATGATGGGGTTCATGGGTGCGCTCGACCGTTACCCCACGACGGGCCTTGACGTGCGCACGACAGACATGCCCCTCGACATGTCGGTGACGGGCGACATCCTGGTTTTTTCACCGCTGAAAGATCTCGGGAACGCCAGCAGCGCCCTGTCCCTTGCGGGCTACCGGCGCAAGGACACCCCGGCCACACGCGTCATGCGCTGGCTGGCTCACCCGCTGTCAGGCGGGAATGTCGCGCCTGCCTTCGTGAACCTTGATGAGGGCGCCGTGGTTGCCGCGCAGTCGCCCTTTGCCGCGCATCGTTCCGTGGTCGCCGTGTTGGGGGCGACACCCGCGGCATTGTCCGCCATCGTGCGCGACCTGCGCGATCCGGCGGATCTGGCGCGGTTTCAGGGGGACATGGTGGTTCGCCATGGCGCGCGGCTGGATGATTACCGCACCGGCGGGATCTATACCGTCGGCAGCATGCCGGCATGGATGCTGCCGGACTGGTATCTGGGCGGCCATCCACTGCTTCTGTGCCTGATCGGGATGCTGACGGCGGTATGTGGCACCTCGTGCGCCATATCGCTCCTGAGCGCGCGTAGCAGGCGGCGCATCCTTGACCACGACCTGACCGGCGATCTGTAGCAGAGGAACCTCACCATGTCCGATGGACCTTCCATGCCCTGCTGCATGTCGCGTGCCGCTGCGTCCTGGCATGACGTGCGCAGGTGGGGCGGGGCTGCCATTGCCGGCATGCTTGGCCTGTCCATTCCCATGGCGCAGGCGCAGACATCCGCGAATTATGCCGAAAGCATCCTCAACCAGCAGATAGAGGAGGGGGCGTTCTGGATCCATCATGGCGATGACATGCACGCCCTGCATGCGATCGAACGCGCGCTGCGCATAGAGCCGGATAATATCGAGGCCCGGCTGATGCTGGGGGCGATCGAGGTGCACCAGCGGGATTTTCCCGCCGCGCGCGCCACATTGCAGATCCTGCGGGCGGAAAAGGGAACGGCACAGCAGATTGCGGCCCTGCAGGGATGGATCGACGGCGGGACAGTCGATCCCGCCGCGCTGGCGCATGCCCGTTCGGTGGCGGATCACGGTACGCCACTGCAGGCGGCGGTGCAGTATCGCGCGGCCTTTCGCGGAACGCACCCGCTGCCTGAACCGGAGCTGGAATATGACCGCGTTCTGTCCGGTTCGCTTGTGGGATATGTCGAGGGGACGGACCGCCTGAAGGTCATGCGCGCCATCATGCCGCACGATCTCCAGGCGCGCGTGGCGCTGGATCAGGCGATGAGCTATCGTCCGGCAAGCCGGGCGGCCGCCATCGCGGACATGCGCGCCCTGGCGGAAACTCCCGATACGCCTTCTTTCATCCGCGATGAAATCGTCCAGTCGTGGCGCAAGGCGCTGGAATGGATGGGAACCGACCCACAGGCCGAGCCGTACTACCGGGAATGGCTGGGCCTGCATCCGGATGACAGCGTCATCCGCACCCGTCTGGAAACCGTGATCACCGCGCGGGCCGAGGCGGAGCGGCTGGCCATGGTCGGGACGGGATACCGGGCGCTGGCGCATGGTGATCTGGATCAGGCGGACCACGATTTTCACGGCTCCATGGCGTCCGGCACCCCCGAACCCGCCGCGCTGGAGGGGCTGGGCCTGGTGGCGCAGCGTCGCGGCGACCTGAAGGCCGCGCGCGCGTTCCTGATGCAGGCGCGCGCGCTGGCACCTTCCGATCCGGGAATCGGCAAGGCACTGGCGGGGCTGGACGCCCCCGCCATTGATCCGCAGCTTGCGCAGATGTGGGCGCTGGTGGCGCACCATCGGTATGATGAGGCCTGGGCCATGGTGCCTGCCGTGGAAAGGACGCATGGCCGGATCGCGGATACGGTGCGCGTAAGGGCCATCGTCCTGCAGTCGCGCCATCAGCTTGCAGCGGCAGAGGCGGCCTGGCGGGAAGTCCTGCGCCTTGTTCCCGGCGACCTGCCGACCATTGCCGCGCTTTCGGACGTGCTGATGGATGAAGGCAGGACGGACGAGGCGGCGGGCTGGGTCACAAGGCTGGTGGCGGAACGTTATCCCGGGGTTGCCGCCCTGCAGGCACGTCTGCTGGCAGCCCGCGCCGATGCGCAGACGGATCCGCGCCTGCGGGCCGAACTTCTGGAAGAAGCGGTGGACAAGGCACCGCATAATGGCTGGCTACGGCTGCATCTTGCGCAGCTGTGGCTGACGCAGGGGCAGGCCAGCCGGGCGCGCGCGCTGATGGCGGGACTGTGTGATCCAACACCCTCAGGTAACGAGGGCCTGCAGGTCTGTTTCGCCTTCGCCTTGCAGGAACAGGACATGTCGCGCGCCGACATGCTGCTGGCCCGCATGCCGCGTACGGCCATTACGCCCGATATGTCCGATGGCGTGGCGCAGGTGGTGCTGTGGCGCCAGATCCGCGACCTGCCGACAGCGGACGCGCAGGCGCTGCCCCTGCTGGAACGGATGGACATTGCGCCCGACCAGGAAGGCACGCATGCGCGTCTGGTGGTCGAGGCCATGTTGCGGCACCATGCCACGAATGACGCCATCGGAAGGGTGCTGGCCCGCGCGCTGGAGCAGAGTGCAGGGCATGTCAGCGTCAACCAGAGCCTGTCCTATGCGGGCCTGTTCCTGCAGGTGGGTGATCTGGCCGCGATGCAGCGTGTGCTGAATGGCATTCCCGCCATCACGATGGGGCAGGCCCTGACCCCGACGCAGGCGCGGGATCTGCATGCGTTGCAGGCCAGTCTTGTCATCGCGCAGGCGGATCATGACAATCTGGAGGGGCATCCCGATCTGGCGCAGCGCCTGCTTGACCCGCAACTGGCCCGCAGGCCGGCGGATGTGGCCCTCCTTCTGGCGCGTGGACGGGTAGAGGCCGCCCGCCAGCAGCCCGCGCTGGCGCTGGTTTATGATCGCAGGGCCCTTGATGTCCAGCCGGATGACAGGATGGCCCAGGCCACCTTCGCGCGGGACAGTCTGGCGGCCGGACATGAAAAGGCCGCCCGTGAAATGGCCCGCACGCTGGAGGCCCGGTATCCGAAATGGGGGGATGCCTGGGAAATCCAGGCGGAGCTTGACGGCGCGGGGGGACATGACCGCAGGCGCCTTGACGACCTGCAACGCGCGCGGGGGCTGGACTGCGCGCCGTCGCAATCCGATGACGACGCCATCGGACATGGCGCGCGGGTTGATGTGGGCTGTGCCCCGTATCGTCCAAGCGCCCGCGATGAATGGCCTGATATCGGCACGCAGTTCGTGCCCGACATGGGGGCGGCCATGCCGGAGACGTATCATTATGACCCGCGCCTGACGCCCGTTCAGGCACTGGACCGGCAAAGCGACTACCTCTCGCGGGCGCTGGCGCCACAGGCGGATGGCAATGTGGAAATCCGCGACCGTTCGGGGCAGTCGGGTCTGGGACACATGACGGTGGTCAACATTCCCATGACCGCCACCCTGCCGCTGTCGTCCACGCAGCAGCAGGTTTCTTTCTCCGTCATGCCCAGCGTGCTGATGTCCGGCGACCCGCTTTCCTCATCCGCCACGGCGCGGCAGTACGGCAGCGTTGCCACGAATGGCGTGCGATCGGGGTTCCGCATGCCTGCCGCGGCGGCCGGGGTGGCGGTGTCGGTGCATTATCAGCGCAGGTGGCTGGCGGCGGACGTGGGAACGACGCCGCTGGGCTTCGCCACGACGAACGTGCTGGGCGGACTTGAATTCACGCCGCATCTGACGCGTCATCTGGTCCTGCGGCTGACGGGCGAACGTCGCGCGGTGACCGACAGCCTGCTGGCCTATTCCGGGGCGCGTGATCCGGGAACGGGCCGCATCTGGGGCGGGGTGACCCGCAATCGCGGCCATGGGCAGCTCGAATGGGGGCAGGCCAGCTACAACCTGTATGCTGGCGGTGGTTACGCGGTCATGCAGGGGACCAATACGGTCGCCAACCATGAAACCGAAGCAGGGGCGGGGGGATCAGCGCTGGTGTGGCACCAGCATGAGGCCCATCACCTGCGGCTGGGGCTGGATCTGGTCTATTTCGGGTATCGCCGCAATACATACTTCTTTACCTGGGGGCAGGGGGGATACTTCTCCCCCCATGCGTTCCTGGCGGCACTGATGCCGCTGACCTATGACGGGCATGCCGGGCGATGGACATGGATGTTCAAGGGGGAAGGCGGCTACCAGCATTATACCGAAAATGCGACCGCGATGTTCCCGCTGGGCGAAGGTGGGATTCATGGCAGGGAGAAATATGCCGGGCAGTCAACGGGGGGCCTGGCAGGCAGCGCACAGGCGCGCGCGATCTATCAGTTGACGCCCGCGCTTCGTCTTGGCGTGGAAGGCGGCTATTCCCGGTCCGGAAGCTGGGATGAAGTGCATGGCATGTTCATGATCCACTATGCGCCGGGGCTGTAGGAACATGACGCGGGGGACCGCCTTTATCGCCGGTTCGTGCCGGGGTGCTGGCGCGAAGAGGCGTCGTGGTCATATTCCTCATGCCAGTAGATGGGATGGCGCGAGCGATGCGGGTCATGGCAGCCCGCAACGGTGGCGGCAAGCGGCAGCAGGATGAAGATACCGAAAACGCGTTTCATGAAAACCTCCCGGTAACTGCGGAATGCAACGCCGCATTATCGGGAAGGTTCGGCAGGACGGAAAATGCCGCAGGTTGCCTCATTTTCCCTCTGGCCAATGCAAGGGAAAAATATAATCATATTGTAACGGTCAGCCCGGACCATATCGGAAAGACAGGGCAATGCGCAGCCGACTTATTCTGGCCTTTTCTGTTTTCGGCCTGTTCATGATGCCATTTTCCCCTGCCGGGGCACAGGATCTTTCCCGGTGCATTACCGGCAGTGTCGTCCTGCCATTGCTGGGTGGGGCGGGGGACGGTCCCATTATTCCCGTGCGCGTCAACGACCATGACGTCGGAATGTATATCAGTCCCGATTACGACAAAATCTATGTCCGTGAAACCCGGGATATCCGCTTTCCCGATAAGGAAATGCCAGCCACACTGGACCTGAACGGGTATCATTACGAGGAAGTGGATTATATCGGCATCAAGGACCTGCAGATTGGCGGAGCCGATCTGGGGGCGGTCAATGGCATCCTGATCCGGGGGGGCAGCGTGCAGTCGGCAGGGGGCCGTCCCGTGATCGGCGTCATCGGGCAGATGGTGCTTTCACGTATGCTCGTCCTGCTCGACATGCCTCATGGGGAGGTGATGTACATCACCACCAGTAACAATGCGGGATGCGATGATGTCGGCCAACAGATCCTGGGGGACAAGGCGCGTTCCGTCCGCCTGGACGGGGACTTCCAGATTCCGGCTGTCATTGATGGAAAGAAACGATGGTTTTCCATGAACCCGGATCTGGATGTGACTTCCGTGCCGACAAGTTGGGATGACCTTCCCGAAGTTGCCCATCCGACCCTTGTCAGGGCGGAAAAGACGATTACCCGTTTTGACAGGTTCCTGACAGCGGGGCGGGAAGTAAAAATCAAAGATTTCGAGATTGGCGGAGAACGCATCAAGGACGATACTGTCGTTCTGCAACGTGATATCATGACCGGGCATATCGGGATGCCTTTTTTCGCGGACCGCGTTGTCCTGTTCGATTATCCGCATGGGCGCTTTTACTTCAAGTCCACTACGGCCGGTCCACGGCCTGCGGGGCACCACCTCCATTTCACGCAGACCTTTACAACGCATGTATCTGTCGTGGACAGGGGGGATAAGGCAGTCAATGTCGTGACCGCCGATAAAAAGGGAAAATCAGGCTGAATATGCACGGATTGATCTGAAATCCTGTTTCCGAAACAGCCTGTCATCATAAAGAAGTTTTTGGTGAAGCTTTTTTCAGAAAGCTTCAGGGGGTGTCGCCTTCTGTAAAAAAGGCGACACCCCGAAACGTTTACTGCCCTTTTGTCGGGGCGTTCTTTTACAGCATGGGGTCATCCCGTCCGGTCATTTCACGGCGGATGATGGGCATGGGCACAAGGCCGGAGCCCAGCAGCGAGTCATGGAATGCCTTCAGGGAGAACGCCTTGCCTTCATTCTTGCGCATGTCGTCACGCAGGTGAAGGATCATGAGCTTGCCGAGCAGGTAGGAATAATAACCGGGATCGGCCGTGCCGCGACGGGCCTCCTTGTACGCCATGACGGAGGACTGGTAGCATTCCTTCTGCATCAGATTTGTCGCGTCGGCCAGGCTCATGCCCTGGGTATGCATCCCGAACGATGCAAGGAAACGGCAGTCACGCAGCAGGGCGTCCTGCAACTGCGCAAGATGCAGTTTGGGATCCTGTGCGTGGAATCCCTGCTCGATCATCATCTGTTCGGTGTAATGCGCCCACCCTTCGGTGGTGGCATAGGACCGCCCGTCCTTGCGGGTCAGCGACCAGTCGGGATTGGCGCGCAGGTACAGCCCCTGCACGAAATGGCCCGGCATGGCTTCATGCACGGTGACGTTGAGCATGGACGGGGTATTGGCGTCCTCAAGCGATTCCTCAGCCTTTTCCGGGCTGAGTTTCGGGTCGATCGGCGTCACGTAGTAAAAGGATGTCGTGGCCTTGGTCTCGAACGGGCCGGGCCAGTCCGTTGCCGCCGTAATCATGGAACGTTCGAAACCTGGCGTATCGGTGACCACGGGCAGCGTGGTGTTGGGCAATGTCACGAGGTTATGTGACATCACGAAGCCCTGCGCATCGGTAAGCTGGGTGCGCACCAGCTGGTTCAGGGCATCGGCCGCGACATGGTCCTTGCGGATTTCGGCCAGGGCCTGATCCGGGTGGCGGCGATCGATCTGGCGTTCAGCCGCATGGAATGCGGCCTGATCGCGGGCAAGCTGCGCACGGCCAGCCTTGATGATGGTGTCTATAGGCGTGTTGACCATATCGGCGGCAAGCATCGCGCGGATGGTATCGGCGCCAAGCACGAATGTGCCGGACGGTTTGATGGCGTTAAGCGCCGTCTGGAATTTCGCAAGGGCGGCAAGCGTCGCCTGCGTGCTGGACCTGAGCTGGGCCTGCAATTTGTCGTCTTTCACGCTGGCGAAGGCGGCAGGCACGTTGTCACGCACGAAAACGATCGTGCCTTCCAGATCTTCCCTGGAAATCTCGACGAAAATCGCGGGAACCTGTTCAAGCTGCCTTTCGCCCCTGGCCAACATGGCGGGGATCTGCCTTTCACGGGCGATGACGTCTTTCATCCGGACGGGCAGGGGGGCGAAATCACGGTCGATCAGGCTGTAGAGCGCGTCGGTGGCAAGGGTGATGTAAAAATCCGGATTATGGCGAAAGGGCTGTATGCGTTCGTTCGTGATCAGTTCCAGATCGATATCCGCCTTGAGGATATCGCGATCGTCCTGCCTGCGTTGCGGCAGGGCGGAGACATCGAGCGCATCCAGCGCATCACGTTCGCGATGAAGGCGCTTCGTCTGCGCGCCTATGGCGCTGATCGAGACATTGTCCAGCTTTGCGTCCGTATCATGGATGCCAAGTGAGGTGGACGTAACCGGGCTTGCTGCCCATTCAGCCTTGAAATGCGCCGTTTCAAGGGAATCCAGCGAAGGTGCGGGACCTGCCCCCATTGTGGCGAAGGCGGCGGTGAAAGCCAGAAGGAGGCGTCGGGTGGTGGGCCGTGGGAATATTTTCATGCCGTCATGATATGGCGGTGATGGGTTGTTCGTAAACCAAAATGGATTGAGGCGTCATGCCGCCTGATTCAAAAAACGACCAGTGGGAAAAAAGGAGCGCAACGCTGTGGGGAACAGCGACGATCATCCCGATATCCATAACGGGAGGAGACTGTTTGAAAACAGCCGGCTGATGAAAAATAACAAAAGTTTTTGGGTATCGTCTTTTTTAAAAAGGCGATGTTTCTTGCAGCTTTTTGGGAAAAGCTGCACCAAAAACTTCTATAATTGTCAGGGTATTACGTGATCCGCCTTTTCAAGCAGACTTTAAGAAAGCCAATCATCGCCCGGCCCATTGGGGGATTCGAACTGTCAGCAATGACAGAGGCGGGGACTGAGTGGATGGCGTCCCATGAAGGCTGGTTTTTGCAGCACCAGCCTTCATGTCGGATCGCATCGCGCCCTTACCGGGGGCGTGACTCAATTCACCGGCGGCAAACCTCAGCTTTTCTGGGTCGAAGCCGCGTAAATCTGGTCGATGGATTTTGCAAGCGCCGCGTCGAATTCCGCATCGGTCATGGTATAGCGCAGATCTTCGAGCAACGCGCGGGAGAAGCTGGCGATCATGCCATGGTTGGCCGACAGGCGCTGGCAGGCTTCATCGCGCGGGTAGCCACCGGAAAGCGCCACCACACGCTGCACGCGCGGATGCTTGATGAGGTCGAGGTAAAGGTCCGCCTTTTCCGGGATCGAGACCTTGATCATCACCTGATAGTCACCGGGAAGCGCGTCCAGCCCACGATGCAGTTCATCATGCAGCAGGGTTTCCGCCCCGGCCTTGTCCGGGCTTTTGATCAGGACTTCGGGTTCCATGATGGGCACAAGTCCCCGCGCCGCGATCTGCTCCGCAAGGCTGAACTGCTGCTTGACGATCGCCGCCACGCCTTCGCGTTCGGGCAGGCGGATGACGGAACGCGCCTTCGTGCCGTAAATGCCCTTGCTGATCGCCTGATCAAGAAGGGCCTCCAGATTCGGAATGGGCTTCATCATCTGGACGCCGCCCGCTTCGGGTTCCAGGCCCTTGTCAACCTTCAGGAACGGGACGACGCCCTTGTCCTTCCACAGGTAGGTGGGAACGGGCGTGTCCTTTACCAGCCCGTTCATGGTCTGCTCGAACAGGATGGCTGCAATGATCTTCTTGCCCGTAAAGGCCGGGGCGGTAATGACCCTTACCCGCATTTCATGCATGAGGGCGAACATCTGCGCATCGGTGCTGTAGGCGCTGTCGGGAATGCCGTAATGCCGCAGCGCGCCCGGCGTGGAGCCGCCGCTCTGGTCCAGGGCCGCGATAAAACCCTTATTTTCCGACATGTTCCGACGCATCTGATCAAGAGGCATGATGATCTGTCCTATGTTCGTATATCTCATCAGGGTGATGAGGGAACATTATATATAATGTCCTGTGCGCTCAGTGACAGATAGGTTAAAATATAGGTGAATGAGCGTAAATACAAAAAGCGCGGACGGGTTTTCACGGTTGCTGGCGATAACTCCATCAGCCATGAGCAGCGGACGTGGCTGCCCTGTGTACGGTTCCGTCATTTGCCGGCAGGAAATCTTTTCAGGTTGATGCAGGCCTGATCCAACGCAAAACTTTGCGAAGTTCCATGAGTGCATGGCGCCCTCATGGACGCGAAACGGGCGATCGGCCTGCGGCCTGCGTATTGGCTGCCCATGGTGGAACATGCGGGAGTATCACGCAAAGATGGGCTTCGTTCCCTGTCCGGCCCCGTCGATGGGCGGGACGGCTGGATTTCGGGAGGATGGGGGAAGATCTGATTATTACGTGATATGTTCTATCTGTTTTTTTAAAGATCCGCAGTGCGGGTACCCTTCCGATAAACCTGCAATGGGTCCCGGAAGCATGATCTATGAACATGAAGCCCCGGATTTATTCGCATTATGAAAATGATCCAGCACAATAAGGGAAAATACGGATATTGTGTTTGCTGTCATCAGACTTCCCTCCGGATTTTTGCAGGATTTACCGCCTTTTCCCAATCAGGATGCCCTTTCTGATTGTTGGGCAGTCATATGGATAAATCTTTCAAGACAGAAAGAACCCGATACCGCCGGTGCGGGCCATTGTCAGGCCACCGTCGCTTTCATGCGCGGTTCCGGTCGCTTCCAATGTTCCGGTATGTGTCGGAAAATGGATATCTTTTCCCCTGGACGATAAATCCACTGACGGAACGGGCGGGTCGCGATACGATGCCGCAGGGGGAGTTGCATGAGCCTTGACAAGCATGGGAAAGCCGCCATTCGTGCCGTGACCTCCACCGATGTCGCCCGCATGGCAGGGGTGTCCCAGTCGGCGGTGTCGCGTGCGTTTTCCCCCGATGCCAGCATCTCGGCCCGCACCAAGCAGAAGGTGCTGGCGGCTGCCGCCAGCCTGGGGTACCGACCCAACCGTATCCCGGCCATCATGCTGTCTGGTCGGTCATACATTGTGGGCGTGGTCATCGGGGGGCTGGAAAATCCATTCTATGCCACGGCGCTTGAACGTCTTGCGGTCGCTTTGCGCGAAAGCGGCCTTCAGGTGCTGCTTGTGCATGTGGATGATGCCCTGACGCTCGACAGCGCGCTTGACCAGCTGCTCAGCTACCGGATCGATGCCGTTGTCACCTCCCTTGCCATCGGTTCGAAATCGGTGGCGCGGGCGCTGTCCCAGCTTCGCATCCCGGTTGTCTGCTTCAATTCGTCCCTTGTGGGACCATGGATTTCAACCGTGAATTCCAACAATCATGGCGCGGGCCTTGTCGCGGCGCGGCTGATGGCGCGGCGTGGGGTCACGCATCCCGTATGGCTGGCCGGTCCTGTGCGGAACACAGCCTCCCGCGCGCGGGGGGAGGGGTTCTGTCACGGATTGCGCGAGGCAGGCATGCCAGTGGCCGACCTGACCCGCCTGCAGGGCGACGATACATATGACAGCGGGTATGAGGCCGTGATCGACCTGTGGAAACGCAATATCCGGCCGGATGGTATTTTTTCCAGCAATGACATGATGGCCTGTGGCGTGATTGACGCCCTGCGCGAACGGATGGGCCTGCTCTGCCCGCGCGATGCGGTCATCGTGGGGTACGACAACATCCCCCAGGCGGCATGGCGCAGCTTCGACCTGACATCCTTCGACCAGCATACCGAGCAGATGGTAACGCGCGCCATGGACCTGCTTGATGAGGCGCTCGGGGCGAAGGATACGCCCCTTTCACGTACCCATGTCGTTGACGCGCAGTTGATCGAACGCGGCAGCACGGCCTGTAGCGAATGATGATTAGGGCTTGCACCCGGATGCAAAAATCGTCTTGTTTTGCATAGCTATGCAATCTGCATCCTCCATCCATCGGGAACGCCGTATGAGCAACCAGAATTTCCGCAGCATCCTTACCGGGTCATTTTCCACGCCCTGCGCCGACAATCCCACCGTCGCCATGATCGAGGCCGCGTATCGCCATGCCGGGATCGATGCGCGCTATATCAACTGTGACGTCAAGGCCGGGAACCTGGCCGCGGCGGTCCGGGGCGCGGTGGCGATGGAATGGGTGGGCTTCAACTGCTCCCTGCCGCACAAGGTGGCCGTGATCGAATACCTGGACGAACTGGCCGAGGCCGCGCGGATTATCGGCGCCGTGAACTGTGTTACCATTCGTGACGGCAGGCTGGTTGGCAACAATACGGACGGCAAGGGGTTTCTTGCCTCCCTCAGGGAGGTGATCGATCCGGCAGGCAAGAAGGTCTTCCTGCTGGGTGCCGGCGGCGCGGCCCGGGCCATTGCCGTTGAACTGGGACTGGCGGATGTCGCCCATATCACCGTGGTCAATCGTGACCCGGCGAAAGCCGAAACCATCGCCGCACTGGTGCGCGACAATACCAAAAGCGACGCGACCGCCCGCCCATGGGTGGGAAATGCCCGCGTTCCCGAAGGCACCGATATCGTCATCAACGCCACGTCGGTGGGGCTGGGCGATGCCGACGCCATGGTGGATGTCGATCCGGATACGCTGGCAAAGGGACAGGTCGTGGCGGATGTCATTCCCAATCCCCCCATGACCCGTTTCCTGCGCGAAGCACGGCAGCGTGGCTGCACGCCGCTTGATGGTCTTGGCATGCTGGTCAACCAGGGCGTGATCGGTGTGGAGCTGTGGCTTGGCGCGACGCTTGATGCGGGCGTGATGAAACAGACCCTGCGCGATATTTTCGGTGCGTCCGACGCAGGCTGATCAACGGCCCCTTTTGCCGCAGGGAAATTTGCCACAGGGAAAAAGGAACCCCGGCATGTCCACGATCCCGGATATTCAGGACACATCGCGTTACCATGCCCATAAACGTGCCCTGTCCGCCCTGGCGGCCATCGTGCACCGGGGGGACCAGACCCTTTCGCCGCGCCGGTATGTCTCCATCGCCGCCGCGGTCGCCGCCGTCGGGGGGCTGTTATTCGGATACGATACCGGGATCATCGCCTCTGCCCTGATTTTCGTGACGCAGACCTTTTCCCTGTCCACGGCAGGGCAGGAATGGGTGGCGGCGGCCCTGAATATCGGGGCGGTTTTCGGCGCCCTGCTCAGTGGCCCGATATCGGATCGGTGGGGCCGTCGGCCGGCCATCATGGGGGCTGCGGGCATCTTCATCGCGGCATCGCTGGGATGCGGGCTTGCGCCCGATGTCAGCACCCTGATCGCCGCGCGCCTGTGGCTGGGCGTGGCGATTGGCGCGACGACGCAGATCGTGCCGGTCTATGTCGCTGAACTGGCCCCGGCGTCCCGGCGTGGCGGGCTGGTGTCGCTGTTCCAGCTTGTCTTTTCGCTTGGCCTGCTGCTGGCTTTCTTCGTCGGGTATGAACTCTCCGGCGGTGTCGAATCATGGCGGGCGATGTTCATGCTGGGGGCCATTCCGGCAATCCTGCTTGCCCTTGGCATGCTCTTCCTGCCGGAAAGCCCGCGCTGGCTGCTGCACCATGAACGTGAACAGCATGCCGTCTCGATCCTGTACAGGCTGCGCGGGCACAAGGATGTTGTCCGGCAGGAACTCGACGATGTCCTGACGGTCGATGCGGGGCAGACCGCCGGGGCCAGCGGGTCCAGCCTGCGGCAGCGCTGGATCCGCCCGGCCCTGGTCGCGGCGTTGGGGGTGGCCGCCTTTTCCCAGCTGTCCGGCCCCAACGTGATCGTCTATTACGCCCCCATCATCCTGTCGCAGGCGGGCCTTGGCCATTCGGCGGCGCTGCTGACATCGGTTTCGGTGGGCGTTACGTCCACGATCACGACGGCCATGGGCATCGCGCTGATAGACCGGGTCGGGCGTCGCCGCATGATGCTGTGGATGCTGCCGGTCGCGGCACTGTCGCTGTTCGTGCTGGGGGCCGTGTTCCTCAGCCCCGCGCCGCTTGTCGGGGTGCGGCTGGTCCTGATGGTCGTATCGCTACTTGGGTATATCTTCTTTAATTTCGGATCGCTGTCCGTGGCGGTATGGCTGATCGCGGCCGAAGTCTTTCCCCTTTTCGTCCGCAGCAAGGCAATGGGCATGGCGAGTGCGACGGTATGGCTGTCCGATACGCTCGTCTCCCTCGTCACGCTGTCGCTGGTGCAGGCGCTGGGCACGACGGGCACGTTCTGGCTGTTCGGTTTCATCAATGTCGCGGCCTTTGTGTTCGTATGGAAATACGTGCCTGAAACCGCCGGGACCACGCTGGAGGAAATTGAAACCGCGCTGCGCTCCGGAACGTTTTACACCCATGTCGGCAATCACGTCGCCACGCAGCGGAAATCCTGAACGCGAAGGTATGGCCGGGCCATTCAGCCGGTCCGGTTTTCATGTCCTGCATGCCCCGCCCGCGGTTATGGCCGTGCGCGGGATCGCAGGCGGAGGAATGAAAAAGAAGTAATCATCCCGGTTTGTCTGTCGGAATGGCCGGGTTTTATTGTAATGATAATCATTTTCATAATAAGGTTTCACGGAACTTCCCATCTATAGGAAATCCGTTCATGTTCGCGTCAGCTTTCCCTGTTATCAACATGGCGTCATCATGATGATGGCGCGGGTCCAATATATGCAGGGGAATGGCCACACATTATGCGATGGATATTTCTGGCCGGCCTGCATGCACTCTGCATTTTCTTTCTGATCCTGCCGGCCGCGCGGGCGCAGGGCGGCACCGAGGGCATATGCATGACAGTCCATCAGGGGATCCGGCTGCATGTCGATGGCATGTATGGCGGGTATCCCCACTCCGTCCTGCGTGACGCGGTGCTTCAGGGTGTCGCCTGTCCGTCTGGCGAAGGGGAACTGCATGCCTTCAGCCAGATTGCCTCCCCGTCGCCCCATCTGCGTATTGCCGTCGTGCGGCCCATGGGACAGGGACAGCAGGGATCGATTTCCGCCCGCCTGTTCGCGCAGGGGCACTTTGTCATTGGCGAGCGTATGTCCCTCTCGCCCCTCGCGCATTCCCAGTCTCCATTTTCGGTGACTTCCGACGTCAATCTCATGATGGCGCGGCTGTGGAGCGACCTTGCCGCCCGGATCGCGCATGGCGGTTCCGTTATTCCATGACGCGCAAAGCCTGATCCGTCACATGTTCGCCATCCTGATTGCAGCCATGGCCTGCGCCATGATCTGGGCCTCTCCCGTGCGGGCGCAGGCGCCACGGCCCGGCCCCACGTTCCATGAGGCCGTCGGCATGGCATGGGCCATCGATCCCGTGCGCACCGAACTGCAGGTGGGCCACCATTCCGCCAGGGCCCGCGCCAGTGCCGCGGGATCATGGTTCGCCGGTGGTCCCGTCCTGTCGGGCGAATACATGGATGACCACATGCTGGGCAGCAACGAAGGCTACACGACCTATCAGGGCGGGGTGTCGGTGCCGCTGTGGCTGCCCGGACAGGGAAGCGCCACCCAACAGGTCGCCAGCGCGGAGGCGGCCTCCATCGAAGAGCAGCTAAATGTCGAACATCTGGCGCTGTCGATCCGGGTGCTTGACGCCAGTGCCATGGCCCGGATCGCGGGCGCGCGGGTGGATGTCGCGCGCGAACTGTACGAGGCGACATCGCGGATCGGCGCCAACGTCGCGCATGCGGTGCGTGGCGGGGAGATGGCCTCCGCCGACAGCCAGATGGCGCAGGCGGCGGTGGAAAATGCCCGTGGCGAACTGGCCCTGGCGCAGGAGGAGGCCCGCAATGCCACCGCCGCGCTGGAGGTGCTGCTGGGTCGTCCGGTCGTGCCCGACCTCGACCGCTATGGCAGCGGCGACGTGACGAAGGCCCGTTTCGTGGCCCCGCGTGACATGGAAGACAACGACCCGCGCGTCAGGGTCGCGCACCGGAACGTGGAAGCCGCCGAGGCCAACATGAAGCTGGCGCACCGCTCTTTCATGCCCAACCCGGAAATCGGCGTGGATGCGATCCATGAAAAGCAGTACGGCAGCCCGTGGGACAACCGCGTGGGCGTGAATTTCAGCATCCCCCTGCCCAGCGAGGTCCGGAACGCCCCCATCATGTCCGAGGCCCGGAACAGGCTGGCTGCGGCAGGCAGCCAGGAAACGCAGGCGCGGCGCATGGTGCATCTGGAGATGATGCGCGTGCGTGAACGCCTGATCGCGGCCACGACGGCGCGGCAGTCCACCCGGAATGCCGCCGACAGCATGGAGGCACGGGCAAAGGCGCAGGAACATGCATGGCGTCTGGGGGAGGTCAGCCTGGATACGGCGCTGGCGGCCCGGCAGGTGGCATGCGCGGCCCGGCAGGCCAGCGCCCGGGCGGACGTGGAATGGCATGTCGCCAGCATCCGCATGCTGATCGCAACAGGCATCGTGCCATGACGCGCGTTGTTGCCGCAATCGCCATGTTCGTCGTGGCCCTGTTGTCCTGCCTGCCGGCCCATGCCGGGGACACGACGCTGCCCCCGGTCGTGACGCTGGACGCGGCGGCCGTCGTCAACGAAGGCATTACGACCACCACCGCCATGACTGGCCGGCTTGCGCCCGTGCTGCCGGTCATAAGCCGGGTCATGCCCGATACGACGCGCGTCGTGCATATCCATCCCGCGGGCAGTGGCAAGGTGCTGGCGGTGCTGGTGCGGCCGGGCAGTCCCATCCGCAAGGGACAGGCGCTGCTGAGTTATCAGGACCATTCCCTGCATGTCGCGCGCCTGCAGGCCACGCAGATGCGCGCCGCGCTGACGGCGGCCATCGCCGCAAGGAACGACGCGGCGGGCGCGGTGCGGCGGGCACGCGAACTGGCGGGCGAGACCATATCCATTGCCGAGCTGCGCCGCAGGCAGGACGCGCTGGCACAGGCCGATGCGACCATGCGCGCGCGTCAGGCGGACGTGGACACGATGGGCCACCGTTTTGACGAGGAGTTCAATTCCGTCTCCGAACAGGGCGGACGCGCGGGACAGGACGAGACCTCGACCCTGATTTCCCCCATCGATGGCATGGTGCAGGCGATCAATACATCCGTCGCGGGCGATCTGGAGCCAGCCATGGATGTGGCGAGCGTGGCGGACCTGTCCAGCGTATGGATCGTCTCCGACATTGCGCCCGATCAGGCGGCGCGTATCGCGCCGGGGGACCAGCAGGTGACGCTGGCGGCGACGGGGCCGCTCATCTCGCGTATCGACACGGTGGATGGCATGGCAAGTCCGCTGACGGGGCTGGTGCGGGTCATCAGCAGTGTCGCCAACCCCACCGGTGCGCTGGTGCCCGGCATGGTGCTGGACGCGACACTGGCCCAACGCGACAGCATCGCGGGCATCGTCATCCCCGCCGAGGCGATCCAGCGGATCGACGGGCACAACGTCGTGTTCGTGCGGATTGACGGGACGCATTACCGGCCCGCCCCGGTTGACGTGGCGTTCGATGACGGAACGCGGGCGGTGCTGCGTGGCGGCCTGCAGGGGGGCGAGCAGGTGGTGGCCCATGGCAGCTTCGCCCTGCTTTCGGTCATCGGGCTGGCCGGGATGGATGCGGACTGATGGCGCGCAGGTATCTCGAGGTCCTGCTGCGCGCGCGGATGCTTGTACTGGGCGGCCTCGGGCTGGTGCTGGTCGCGGGCATCCTGGTGGTGCTGGGGCTGCCGGTGGAGGCCGTGCCCGATATCTCGCCCAAACAGGTGCTCGTCTCAGTCGTGGCCCCGGGCCTTGCGACGGAAGAAGTCGAAAAGCTCATCACCTTTCCCGTCGAGGCCAGCATGACCGGCATTCCCGGCATGACCGACCTGCGCTCCGTCTCACGCGGGGGGGTATCGGTGGTGTACGTGCAGTTCGCGGACGATACCGACATCAACCTGGACCGCACGCGCGTGAACGAACGCATACAGCAGGCGCGCGCCAGCATATCGGTGCCCGGCATTACGGTCGGCATGGGGCCGCTGGCCACCGGCATGGGCGAGATCATGCAGTTCCAGATCCGGGGGGCGGGGCGTTCGCTCATGGAACTCAACCGCATCATGAACTGGACCGTCGTCCCCCAGATGCGGCTTGTGCCCGGCGTGGTGGATGTCAACGTCAATGGCGGGGCGGAAGAGACGTATGAAGTCACGCTGGAGCAGGCGCGGCTGATCGCGGCCAACCTGTCGGTGGGCGAGGTCTATCGCGCGGTGGATGCGAACAACGCGGCATCGGGCGGCGGGTGGATCACCCACCATGCCGAACAGCAGAGCGTGGTCGGGCGCGGGCTGGTGGGCAGCCTTGCGGATTTCGGGAATATCGCCGTGCGGACCAATGCCGACGGTTCGGTCGTGCGGCTGCGTGACCTCGGGCGGATCGCCACGGGCGCGCGCACGCGGCTGGGGGCGGTGACGCGCGACGGGCATGGCGAGATCGTGATCGGCGTGGTGATGATGGAAAGCGGGGCAAGTTCCGACGCCACCCTTGCCGCCATCAACCGCGCCCTGCCGGGCATAAGGCAGGCCCTGCCCGCGGGCGTTACGCTGGAACCCTATTACACCCGCGCCACCCTGACCGGGCAGACCATCGCCACGGTGCGTGACAACCTGCTGATGGGGGCGGTGCTGGTGGCGGGTGTTCTGGTGGTGGTGATCGGAAGCTGGCGGGCGGCGCTGGTGATCGCCTCCGTCATTCCGGTCGCCCTTGTCTGCGCCATGGCGGGCATGCGGCAGTTCGGCATTTCCGCCAACCTGCTCAGCCTTGGCGCGATCGATTTCGGCATGATCGTCGATGGCTCGCTGGTGGTGATCGAACATGTCCTGTCGCGACGCGAGGAGGAGCCGGAGGCGGAATTCATCCCGCTGGTGATCTCCTCCGTGCAGCAGGTCATGCGTCCGGTCGGCTTCGCCATCCTGGTCATCATCATGGTCTACCTGCCGATCCTGACCCTGCAGGGGATAGAGGGGCACATGTTCCGCCCCATGGCGCAGACGGTCATCATGGCGCTGCTGGCCTCGCTGGCCTACTGCTTTGTCTGCGTGCCGGTGCTGGCCGCCCTCGCGCTCGGGCAGGTGCGGCCTGTGGGGGATACGCGGCTGATCGCCTTCCTGCGCCGTCCCTATACCCGCATGGTGACATGGGGGGAAACCCATCCGCGCGTCCTGTCCGGCGGCACGCTCGCGGTACTGGTCATCTCCGCCGGGCTTGCGACACGGCTGGGAGGCGAGTTCATTCCCCGGCTTGACGAAGGGGCGCTGGCGGTGACCACCACGCGCCTGCCCTCGGCCTCGCTCGATACGGTGCTGGCGTCGGTGACGCGGCAGGAGCAGATCCTGCGCCGCTTCCCCGAGGTCCGCTCCGTGGTCAGCAATACCGGAACGTCCGCCATCCCGACCGACCCGATGGGGGTGAACGAAACCGATAGCTTCATCTTCCTCAATCCGCCTTCCACCTGGAAAACCGCCCGCACGCAGGCCGGGCTGGTGGCCGCGATGGACGATACCCTGCGGCGTGAGCTGCCCGATGCGCTTTATTCATGGAGCCAGCCGGTGCAGATGCGCATGGATGACCTGCTGTCGGGGGTGCGCACGCAGATCGCCGTGTCGATCTTTGGCGATGACCTGTCCACCCTTTCCGAACTGGGCGACCGGGTGGTGGCCGCCATATCGGCGGTCAGGGGGGCGGCGGACGTCGCGGCGGCGGGGGATGGCACCGTGCCGCTGATCGTGGCCGACATCGACCGCGCGCAGGCCGCCAGCCGCGACGTGGCGGTGCAGGACATCCTTGATACGGTGGAGGCCGTGGGCGGGCATATCGGCCGGCCGGTCATCGTGGGCAACGCCATCATCGGTACGCAGGTCCGCCTTGACCCCCGCAATGTCGCCTCCGCCACGGCCATCGGAAACCTGCAGGTCCGGCGCATGGACGGGCAGGGCAGCGTCATGCTGTCGCAGGTGGCCCATGTGCACGAGGTCGACGGGCCGCCGCGCATCAGCCGCGATGGCGTGCGCAGGCGCATGGTGGTGCAGGCCAACGTGCGCGGCCGCGACCTTGCTTCCTTCGTGGCCGAAGCGCAGGCCCGCGTGGCCCACGATGTCAGGCTGCCGTCGGGCTATACCACGCAGTGGGACGGGCAGTTCCGTAACCTGCAGTCGGCCATGCGGCGGCTGGAAATCGTGCTGCCCGTGGCCCTTGGCCTGATTTTCGCGCTTCTGGTGGTGGCGTTTGGCGCGGTCCGGCCCGCGCTGCTGGTCTTTGTCAACCTGCCGGTGGCGGCGACCGGCGGGGTGATGGCGCTGACGGCGCGGGGCATGCCGTTCAGCATTTCGGCGGGGATCGGCTTCATCGCCCTGTTCGGGGTGGCCATCCTGAACGGGGTGGTGCTGGTCAGCGAGATCGCGGCCCTGCGGGCGCGGGGCATGGCGGTGGCGCAGGCGGCCTTTGCCGCGGCGGAATCGCGGTTCCGTCCGGTCATGGCCACGGCACTGGTGGCGAGCCTGGGCTTTTTCCCCATGGCATTTTCCCAAAGCGCCGGGGCGGAGGTCGAACGCCCGCTGGCGAGCGTGGTGATCGGGGGGCTGGTCACGTCCACGCTGCTGACCCTGCTGGTGCTGCCCTCCTTATATGCCCGCGTGATGCGAGAGAAGGTTCAGGACTGATGCGGATCCTTATTGTGGAAGATGAACATGACCTTGGGGCGGCGGTGCAGGAACGCGTGCGGCTGGACGGGCACGCCGTGGACTGGTTTACGACGCTGGAGGATGCGCGCGCGGCCGTGGCGACCGTGGATTACGATTTCATGCTGCTGGACCTTGGCCTGCCGGACGGGAACGGCCGCGACCTGCTGCGTGAAATCCGCCGGACTTCGTTCGATACCGCGATCCTCATCACCACGGCGGAGGACCAGGTCAGCGACCGGATCGCGGGCCTGTCCGATGGCGCGGATGATTACATCGTCAAGCCGTACGACCTGAACGAACTGGTCGCCCGCATCGCGGCAGTGGCGCGGCGGTACGCGGCGCCACGCAGGCAGGCGCGCCATCAGGTCGGCGATATCACGATCGACCGGGAAAACCGTTCCGTCTCGCGCAATGGGCATATGCTGGACCTGACCGCGCGGGAATGGGCCATCATGGAGCTTCTGTCGCGCAATCCCGGCCGGATCTATTCACGCCAGCAGATCGACACGGCCCTGTACGCGCTGGATCACGACGTGGACAGCAACACGGTGGAGGTTTTCATCAGCCGCCTGCGCAAGAAGGTCGGCAATACCGTCATCAGGACGGTCCGTGGCCGGGGATACTGCCTTGCCGATGGCGCCGGCGCATGAAGGGCTGGAGCCTGGCCACCCGGATCGTCAGCAGTGTCCTGGCGGTGGTCAGCATCAGCCTTCTTGCCCTCAGTATCGCCGTGGCCGGTTTCACCCGGTACGAGATAACGGAGCGGCTGGACAATTCCCTTCAGGAAGTCTCCGAACGGCTGCAGGCCACGATCGCGACCCAGCCGCATGGACCGCGCTCGGACAATGTCGCATGGGTGCCCGATGTCGGGCCACGGACGCTGGCCTATCAGGTTGTCGATCCGGCCGGCCACGTTGTCCTGCGCTCCCAGAATGCCCCTGTGGAACCTTTCGTGCCGGACATGCGCACGGGGTTTGCCGATACGCCGAATTTCCGGGTCTATGTCGCGGCCCCGACCACGACGGCCTATCGCGTGCTGGTGGGCGAGCCGACATTGCACCGTCGCGGCGCCACATGGCGCGCGACGGCAATCGCGGTCGTGCCAATCCTTGTTTTCCTGCCTGTCATCTGGTTTCTGGTGCGCCTGATCGTGCGGCGCGCCCTGCGCCCGCTTGAGCGCCTGCATGACGAGATGCAGTCACGCGGCAGTGGCAACCTGCGTCCTGTCCCGTCGCTTGACCTGCCTGTCGAACTGATTTCCATCCAGCACGCCGTCAACACCCTCCTGTCGCGGCTGGAGACGGCGCTGTCCACCGAACGGGCCTTTGCGGCGAGTGCCGCGCATGAACTGCGCAATCCGCTTGCCGCCCTGCTGGCGCAGGTGCAGATGCTGGGCCGCGTGGTGCCTGCTGAGTCGGAGATGGGACGGCGGGTCGGCATCATTGTCGATCGGACCCGTAGGCTGGGCCGGACGGTGGAAAAACTGCTGCAGTTTTCCCGCGCGTCCTCTGGCGTTGCCTTCCGCCGCGACCGTTTTGACCTTCTGGCCGTGCTGCATGTGCTGGTTGATGACCTGGGGCATAATCCCGGCGATGGCCGCGGCATGGACATGACGACGAATGGCATCAGCCACATATTCGTCCATGGCGACATGGATGCGACCGGCATCCTGATCCGCAACCTGCTTGAAAATGCCCTGCTGCATGGAAAAGATGCAGCGGCGGTTCATGTAAGCGTGATGCCGGATGGCAGCATTGACATAACCAATGACTGTCCCGCCCTGATGCCGGCCACACTGGCGCGGTTGACCAGCCCGTTCGTTCGTGGCGGATCCACCGCCCGTGGCAGCGGGCTGGGGCTGGCGATCGCGAATAATATCGCCAGACAGATGGATGTCCGCCTGCGGCTGCGCTCACCTCTTGCAGGGCAGGACCGGGGATTTGGCGTCTCCCTCCTTTTTCCCGATCCGGAAATCACGATGACGCCAGAAGAGGAATAGGACAGGGCGCCTGCGTTCAGGTCCGCGTCATGTCGGGGATATATGACAAGGGAATGAAACAGACGCTCCGCCTTCCTGCCCTGCGTTACGATACGCCAACGATCCTTTTCCACTGGAGCTGCGCCTTCATCATCGTGCTGCAGTTCATAGGCGCCAATTCATGGGGCCTGTTTCGCAATCCGCTGCATCATCAGCTTGTGGTCGCGCACCTTACGATGGGTATGGTGCTGAGCGTGCTGCTGCCGCTTCGGCTGCTGTGGCGGCTGAAGTGGGGACGGCGGATCCGGGCTTCTGACCGCTGGCTGGACTGTGTGATGGCACGCTCCGTGGAATATGGCCTGTATGGGCTGATCGTGCTGGAAATCTGCCTGGGCTATCTGTGGCGGTGGGGAAACGGGCAGGCCATGAGCTTCATGGCCCTGCAGATCATGCCACCCTTTGGCAGGTTTCCGGTATCGACAGTCAGCCTGCTGCAGTGGCTGCACCATTGGAATGGCTGGCTGATCATGCTGCTGGCCACGGGGCATGCGTTGGCCGCGTGTTTTCATTACTTCATTCTCAGGGATGATGTTTTTCAAAGAATGCTGATTGTGAAAGATGTATCCGATGGATATGGAAAATAGTTCCCCGCTTCGCGTCGTGGAGAGACATGCGACGTCGCGCCTGGGCTGGCTGCGGGCGGCCGTTCTGGGGGCGAATGACGGGATCCTGTCGACATCCAGCCTGATCATAGGCGTTGCAAGCGCGCACGCGACACAGGGCAGCATCCTGCTGGCCGGGATATCCAGTCTGGTGGCCGGTGCGATGTCCATGGCAGCGGGTGAATACGTATCCGTCAGTTCGCAGGCGGATTCCGAAAAAGCTGATCTTGCCCGTGAAAAAAAGGAACTGGGCAGTAGCTGGGATGCCGAAGTAAGCGAACTGGCTGGAATATACCGTCAGCGTGGACTGGACGATCTTCTGGCACGCAAGGTTGCCCTTCAGCTTATGCAACATGACGCGCTGGGGGCCCATGCCCGTGATGAACTTGGTATTTCCGAGGCTACGGCAGCCCGTCCGGTGCAGGCTGCCCTTGCATCTGCGGGCGCGTTTTCCTCCGGCGCAATATTGCCGGTGCTGGTTGCCGTGGTGTCGCCATCCGCGGTGGTGCCGTGGACGGTATCCGCGATTTCCCTGATCGGCCTTGCCATTCTGGGGATTGTCGGGGCCCGCGCAGGTGGGGCTGCGCCCATGCGCCCGGCATTGCGGGTGATATTCTGGGGAGTGATGGCGATGTTGGTGACGGCAGGGATTGGGAAAATATTTGGGATACAGACCTGATTCCATCGAAATGAAGAAAATTTCAAAATTATTCATCAGAAATTTCATGCTTCCATAGTATTTCTGATTCCATATTTGTTAAACAGTTGCCAAGAATTTCCGGCGCGTGGAGGCGTAGTGCGCGTCAGCTTTCGCACGTCTCCCGTATCGTGTTGTCCATGTAAAAGATCATTCCTTGGTCCGGTTATCCATACAATCGGAATCATTAAATAAAAATTCGTAACAAATAATGGAACGGACGGACTGATAATGTCAGGGCGCACTTGAACGATTGCTGAATTCGAATGATCCCCACCCGTCAGATTATCGCGTCCTTATGCCTGTTGCTTCCCCTGACGCTGGGTGCCTGCAGTGGGCACGGTTATGACACGGATGCCACCTGCCGGCGGGGGCCGCCATCGGGCATGCAATCTGGTCTGGGGCGGGGAATCCATGGTGGCCTGTCGGAGGGATTCGGGGGCGGTTTCGGCCCCGGTGGTGGAATGGCTGGCATGATGGGCGGGAACGGGCTGGCTGGTGGCATGATGGGACGGGGTATGGGCGGCGATGGGCCACCTGATGGTGGATTCGGGGGGCACAGGGGACCGCCGCCGGATATGGACCAGTCCGCCAGCCGTTGCGGCCCGCCCCCCATACCACGAGGCGGGAAGGCGGGACCACAAACACCGGCCGGGGAAACACATGATGACGTGGATGTGTCAAGGATCCAGATTGGCGGGTCGAAATAGGTGGCGCGTTTCCTGTCCCGTTTCATGATGATTTTGGGGTGCCTGTCTGTCCTTGCCGGTTGCGCCGGACACCGGCAGCCTCTGGACGATGATGGCCTGCCGGTTACCGATGGGTCCGAAAATAGCGGCATGCCGGGCGGCGGCAGGGGCGGCCCTGGCGGCGGCGGGATCTGGTCGGAAGTGCTGCGCACCGCCATGCAGACCGGCATGGGTTTCCTGCATCATTAGAGACTGAAGGCCTTCGTGTCCTTGTGGGGTTTGCATTCCGCTGGACATACGGCCTTGGCGGAACCCAGGATGCATGCGTCGTTGGTAATCACCCACATGCCGTTTCCATCAGAAGCATGGAGACCGGATGGTTCGGGTAAAGTGAAATTTTGGGTTCAGATAACCGCAGTCTCTGCCTGCTCCGGCATAATCATCTGTAATTTCATCGCGCGCGTGGATGGCGGCATCTATGCAGCATGCATACGTAACTTCATGCACACAGAGACGCCCCAATATATTCGTCACTCAGCATCTTTTCATGCCAATGCATGTCAGAGCGAAAAGCGATAAAACGGCAAAAATCCGGGAGGATGGCCAACCGTTGTCAAGGTATGTCGGGGAAAAATTGGCGGAGGGGATGGGATTCGAACCCACGGAACGAGTTACCCCGTTCAGCGATTTAGCAAACCGCCGCCTTCAGCCTCTCGGCCACCCCTCCGCCGGGGAAAAGCGTATATTTCTACACGGCGTTTGCAGCGCTGTTTGTAGCGTGTTCCCGCAGCGCCGTCAAATGCTCAGATGAAAAAATTATTCAGTTTTTACAAAACCTTTTTCAGCGCCTCGTTGACCAGGGCCGGATTGGCCTTGCCGGCCATTGCCTTCATGACCTGACCCACGAAAAATCCGAACAGACGGTCCTTGCCGCCCCGGTATTCCTCAACCTTATCGGCATGGCGGGCCATGATGTCCGCCACCGCCTTGTCGATGGCGCCGGTGTCCGTGACCTGTTTCAGGCCCTTGCGTTCGACGATGTCAGCGGCGCTGTCGCCGGTTTCCAGCATGTCCTCGAACACTTCCTTGGCAATCTTGCCATTGATCGTGCCGTCAGAGACAAGGTCCAGCATTCCCCCCAGCGCCTCGGCTGAAATGGGGCTGTCCTGGATGTCGCGTCCACTCCGGTTCAGGGCCGCGAACAGGTCGCCCGTAACCCAGTTGGCTGCCAGCCGGCCATCGCGGCCATGCGCGACGGTTTCGTAATAATCGGCGATCGCCTGTTCCGCCACCAGCACGCCGGCGTCGTAATGGGGGATGCCGTACTCCTTTTCGAAGCGGTCGCGCTTGTCATCCGGCAGTTCCGGCAGGGACTTTTCCAGATTGCGCACCCATTCTTCCTCGATCACCAGCGGCAGCAGGTCCGGGTCGGGGAAATAGCGGTAATCGTGGGCGTCTTCCTTGCTGCGCAGGGACCGCGTCTCGTTGCGGGAGGGATCGAACAGGCGCGTTTCCTGATCGACGGAACCCCCTGATTCCCAGATTTCCACCTGCCGCGCGGCTTCGGCCTCGATCGCATGCATGACGTAGCGGATGGAATTGACGTTCTTGATTTCGCACCGCGTGCGGAAAGGCTCGTCCTTCTTGCGGACCGAAACATTGACGTCCGCGCGCATGGAGCCTTCCTCCATGTTGCCATCGCAGGTACCCAGGTAACGCAGGATCATGCGCAGCTTGCGCAGGTAGGCGCCGGCCTCCTCGGGGGAACGGATGTCCGGCTCGCTGACGATTTCCATCAGGGCCACGCCCGCGCGGTTCAGGTCGATAAAGGACCGGCTGGGGTCCTGGTCATGCATCGACTTGCCCGCATCCTGTTCCAGATGCAGCCGCGTGATGCCGATATGGCGCACCGTCCCGTCAGACAGTTCGATCTCCACGGTCCCTTCGCCGACGATGGGATGCGTGAACTGGCTGATCTGGTAGCCGGTGGGCAGGTCGGCATAGAAATAGTTCTTGCGGTCGAAGCGGCTCTGCAGGTTGATGCGCGCCTTCAGGCCCAGCCCGGTGCGCACGGCCTGTGCCACGCATTCGCGGTTGATGACCGGCAGCATGCCGGGAAAACCCGCATCCACAAGGCTGACATGGGTATTGGCCTCGCCGCCATAGGTGGCGGAGGCGCCCGAAAACAGCTTGGACTGGCTGATGACCTGCGCGTGGACTTCCAGCCCGACGACAATCTCCCACGTTCCGGTCTTGCCTTCGATCAGGTAGGACATCACACGCCCTCCGCACGGATGGCGGGCCGGTGCGTGAATGCCGCCGCGCGTTCCAGCGCGTGCCCCGCCGCCAGCAGGCTTTTTTCGTCAAAGGGACGGCCGATCAGCTGCAGGCCCAGCGGCAGCCCGCGTTCGCTCAGCCCCGCCGGTAGCGACATGGCAGGCATTCCGGCCATGCTGGCGGGAACGGTGAATACGTCATTAAGGTACATCTGGACCGGATCATCCGTCTTTTCCCCCTGCGCAAAGGCAGGGGAGGGGGCAGTCGGGGTCAGCATCACGTCAACTTTTTCAAAAGCTTCCGTAAAATCACGACGGATCAGTGAGCGTACCTTCTGCGCCTTGAGGTAATAGGCATCGTAATATCCCGCCGACAGGACATAGGTGCCGATCATGATGCGGCGGCGCACTTCCGCGCCGAACCCTTCGCGCCGGGTTTTTTCATACATTTCGTCGAGGGTCGGCGCCTCGACCCGGCGGCCGAAACGCACGCCGTCATAACGCGCAAGGTTGGACGAACATTCGGCAGGCGCCACGATGTAATAGGTCGCCAGCCCGTATTTCGTATGCGGCAGCGAGACATCGACGATTTCGCAGCCCGCGTCACGGAGCCATTCGACGCCCTGTTTCCATGACGCCTCGATTTCGGCGGGCATGCCGTCGACGCGGTATTCGCGCGGAATGCCGACGCGCATGCCCTTCAGGCTGCCGGAACACGCGGCGCGATAGTCATCGACGGGGTGATCGACGCTGGTGCTGTCCTTGGGGTCGAAACCGGCCATGGACTGCAGCATGATGGCGCAGTCTTCCACCGTGCGGGCCATCGGCCCGGCCTGGTCAAGCGAACTGGCGAAGGCGATGGTGCCCCACCGGCTGCATCGTCCATAGGTCGGCTTCAGTCCCACGATCCCGCAATAGGCGGCGGGCTGGCGGATGGAACCACCCGTATCGGTGCCGGTGGCCCCCATCGCCAGCCCCGCGGCGACGGCGGCGGCAGACCCGCCCGACGACCCGCCGGGGACCAGCGCCGTCTGCGGGTCGCCCTCACGCTTCCACGGGTTTTCGACATTGCCGAAGGCTGAGGTGATGTTGGCCGACCCCATGGCGAATTCGTCAAGGTTCGTCTTGCCGACAAACACCGCGCCATCGCGCAGCAGGTTGGCCGTCACGGTGCTTTCATAAGGGGGGATGAAATTTTCCAGCATCCGGCTGGCCGCGGTTGTGCGCACACCATTGGTACAGAACAGGTCCTTGATCCCCAGCGGGATCCCCGCAAGGTCCGGCGCATCGCCATGGCCCAGCAGTTCGTCGGCGCGTTCCGCCGCCTTCAGCGCGTTTTCGGACGTTACGGTAATGAAGGCGTTGAGCCGCCCGTTCAGCCGGTCGATCGCATCGACATGCGCCTTCACCAGTTCGACGGCCGAGAAGTCACGGCGTCGCAATCCGTCCCGCGCCGCGGCGATTGTCAGTTCGGTCAGCATTATTCAACCACCTTCGGCACGGTATAATAGGGGCCAACCGTATCGGTGGCGTTGGACAGGACGGCATCACGGATATTCCCGTCGGTCACGATATCGTCACGCATACGCAGGATCGCGTGTTCGGTGCCAACCATCGGGGCGACGCCATCGACGTTCACCTCGTGCAGCTGTTCGATCCACCCAAGGATGCCGTTCATCTCCCCTTGCAGGGACTGCAGGTCGGATTCGTCAATACCAATCCGTGCCAGCCGGGCTATACGGCGGACGGTCGCGGGATCAAGCGACATGAAGCAATAACTTTCCATCGTGACAGTGTCAGAATATCCTGCGCGCAGGAATGCGAAGGACAATAGCCCCAGACGATGCCCCTGTTCAACATACCCGAACTGCGTTCTGCCCTGCGGCCCGGACAGCGTCTGATGGGAATCGATCCCGGCCAGAAGACGATCGGAATCGCGCTGTCCGATGTCTCGCTCATGCTGGCCTCGCCATGCACCACGGTACGCAGGCGCAAGCTGTCCCTTGTCGCGGCGGAAATCGGGGAACTGGCCCGGCGGCATGACGTGGGCGGGCTGGTGGGGGGGCTGCCGCTTTCGCTTGATGGCAGTTTTGGCCCGGCGGCGCAGGCCGCGCGCGACTGGCTGATGAACCTGTCACATCAGCTCGGCCTGCCTGCGGCACTCTGGGACGAACGGCTGTCGTCCTCGGCGGTCAACCGTATCCTGATCCAGGATGTGGACATGACGCGGCGCCGGCGTGAACAGGTGGTGGACAAGATGGCGGCCGCCTACATCCTCCAGGCCGCGCTCGATGCCTCAGCCTGACGGGGCTGCCATGCCGTCTCCATCCCGCCGTCGGCCTGCCTTCCGAACAGTGCCTGAAGCAGGACAAGGATGAGGAACAGGGCCGCCAGCAGGCCGAACGCCCGGCCAAACGCGCGAAAGGCCCCGATCACCAGCAGGACGAGCATGATGATCAGCACGACGCGCTGGACCTGACCATGCAGGCCGACGGAATCCATCATGGCAGCCATGAAGCTTTCGATCAGCACGATCCCGGCGATCACCAGTCCGACAAGACCGAACAGCATGTTCCCCAGAAGATTCAGCACATGGGCCATGACCGCGCGACTTTCCCCGTGAATGCTGGCCCGGACGCGATCCGAGGGGGGATCCCGTGGGCCATACGTCCGCTAACGCATGGGGTGCGGGCGGCGTTCAGGCATGCGGGGCGCGAAAATCCCCCATCGCCGGAACCACTTGTCAGGATGGGCGGACGCGTGCTGTTTAAACGGGACAATGTGACCGAAAAGGAGCGGGCAGCGGATGAAGATCGCCGTTATCGGAGCGGGTTACGTAGGTCTTGTGTCAGGTGCGTGCCTTGCTGATTTTGGCCATGAGGTCTGTTGCATCGACAGGGACCCGCGCCGGATCGAGAACCTCAGGGCCGGGCGCATGCCGATCTATGAACCCGGCCTTGCCGAACTGACGGCTGCCAACGTGTCGGCGGGGCGGCTGTTTTTCGAACAGGACCTGGCGACCGGCATCAGGGACGCGGAAGTCATCTTCATCGCCGTTGGCACCCCCTCCCGACCGGAGGACGGGCATGCCGACCTGACATTCGTTTATGATGTAACGCGCGAGATCGCGGCGCACCTGAAGGGATACGCCGTCATCGTCACGAAATCGACGGTGCCGGTCGGCACCAGTGACGAGGTCGAGCGCATCGTCCGTTCGCTGCGCCCTGAAATCGAGTTTTCAGTTGCCTCCAACCCGGAGTTTCTGCGTGAAGGGGCCGCGATCGGGGATTTCAAGATCCCCGACCGTATCGTGGTCGGGGTGGAGGACGATCGCGCGCGCGCGGTGATGGCGGCGGTCTATCGCCCCCTGTTCCTCAATCAGGCACCAATGCTGTTTACCGACCGCCGGTCGTCGGAGCTGACGAAATACGCGGCCAACGCGTTTCTTGCGACGAAGATCACCTTCATCAACGAAATGGCCGATATCTGCGAAAAAACCGGCGCCAATGTGCAGGATGTGGCCCGGGGCATGGGGCTGGACAAACGGATCGGGCCGAAATTCCTCCATGCGGGTCCCGGCTTTGGCGGGTCGTGCTTTCCCAAGGATGTGCGCGCGCTGATCAAGACCGGGCAGGATTTCGATGTCCCCAGCCGTATCGTGGAGGCCGTGGCCGACGTCAACGAACGGCGCAAGCGCAGGATGGGACGCCGGATCATCGCCGCGTGCGGCGGTGACATACGCGACCGCGTCATTGCCGTGCTGGGCCTGACCTTCAAGCCGCGTACCGACGACATGCGCGAGGCCCCTTCGATTGCCATCATCCAGACGCTGCATGACGCGGGCGCGCGCGTCCATGCCTTTGATCCTGCGGGAATGGAGCAGGCGCGCGAGGTCCTTGGGGACGTGACGTATTTCCGCGATCCGTACCAGGCCGTGGCGGGGGCCGACGCGGTGGCGATCGTCACGGAATGGGAATCCCTGCGCGCGCTGGACCTGAAAAAGATGCATGGCCTGATGCGCAGGTCGATACTGGTGGACCTGCGCAATATCTACGTGCCGGAACAGGCGGTCGCGGCGGGCTTTACCTATCTTTCGGTCGGGCGGGGGGATCTGGAGGCATAGGACGCGGGGAAAAGTTTCGCCGTTAAGGGTTTTCTGTATGTTCCGGGGATATGGTGATTGTATGTGTGGATATCGCCATCCTCGCCAGAACATCAGGAAGCCGTCATTCATGGGAAATACGTCCCGGGTCCAGTATGTCGCCACCGGCATATTCGTATGCCTGGTCATCATTTCGTCGCTGTATATCGAACAGTCCTTTCTGGGCGCGTTCGTATGGGGCATCATCCTGTCCATCACCGCCTTTCCCCTGTACCTGGCCCTGCGCGCCCGCGGGTGCGGCAACATGGTGGCCTCGCTGATCATCAGCGTGGGGATCTTCGCGCTGCTTGCGGTGCCGATGGTGGTCATGGTGACCAAGGCGGTGGATGACCTGCCATCGCTTTACGGCTGGGCGAAATCCGCGTCGCAGACGGGAATTGCCGTCCCCGAGCAGGTGAAGGACCTGCCGGCGGGTGGCAGGATCGTGCCCCTGTGGCAGAAATACCTGTCGGATCCCGATGAACTGCGAAGCTGGCTGGGATCAATGACCCATACCTTCGCCAGCAGTGATGGCAAATCCGTCACGCATCACCTGATGGAAATCGTCGAAACCTTCATGATCGCGGTGCTGTCGGTCTATTTCTTTCTGGTCTCCGCCGAAAGCCTGATTGGCGACATCCGCGCGGTGGGCAAGAAATTCCTTGGCCGTCGCGCGACCGACGCCATCGACAATATCGTGGGATCGGTGCGTGGAACGGTCGCGGGGCTTGTGCTGGTCGGAATGGGGGAGGGCGTCATCATCGGGATCGGCTATTTCCTGGCTGGCACGCCGCATCCCGCCCTGTTCATGCTGCTGACCGCGATCGTCAGCATCGTGCCGTTCTGCGGTCCTGTCGTCCTGGCCGCCGCGCTGGCGACCACCTTTGCCGCCAGTGGCGGCACGCCGGCCCTGATTGTCGGGCTTGTCGGGGCGATGGCGTATTTTTTCGGCGATCATTTCGTGCGGCCCAAGCTGATCAGCGGGAACACGAAAATCCCGTTTCTTGCCGTCCTGACCGCGATCCTTGGGGGGCTGCATGCCTGTGGCCTGCTGGGACTGTTTATCGGGCCGGCGGTCATTGCGGTGGCATTTTCGCTCTGGCGCTCGGCGGTTGCCGACAGCCGCGCGGACATCGCCGCGACCTGACGGGACGGGACCGCAAGGATGGGGCCCGGAACAGGCGCGCAACCACGCAAAGCGTCATGACGTTAGGAAAACATCCCCCCGTGACGTGACGCGTCATGCAAGATCATGATCCTGACAGGAGAAATTCCATGCATGATATTTCCGATACTGAAACAACATGGTTCGATGTCATTGCGGTATCGGAAGTGCGCGGCATGCGTCCCGTCAGGGTGGAGGTCGCGGGGACACCGATGGTCCTTGTTTCGCATGAGGGCGAGGTCAGGGCTTTTGCCGCCACCTGCCCGCACAAGGGCGCGCCCCTGGATAAGGGGATCGTGTGTGAGGGGCGCATCGTCTGCCCCTGGCACAAGGCGGAGTTTTCGGTGCGTGACGGGCGTCTTCTGGAACCGCTCGCGCTGGATCCGCTGCCGCGTTACCCCGCGCGGGTGCGGCAGGGAAGGGTGGAGGTCGCGCCCCATGTGGAGCCGTCACCCTCTTCGCCAAGGGTGGCAGAGGACCGGTCCGTCATTATTGTCGGGGCAGGTGCCGGGGGAACGGCGACGGCCGTTTTCCTGCGCGAGGCAGGTTTCGCGGGACGGATCACCCTGATCGGTCAGGAAGACTGCGCCCCCTATGACAGGACGGCGTTGAGCAAGAACGTGCTGGCGGGCAAGGCCGAAGGCAATGCCCCGCCGCCTTTGCGCCCGGAAAATTTTTATGAAACGCACGATGTCGCCTGCCGCGTGGGCCGCGTCGTGGCGCTGGACCCGCAGACGCGCACGCTGGGACTGGCGGATGGTGAAAGCCTGTCGGCCGATCATGTTGTCCTGGCGCCCGGCAGCACGCCACGGATGCTGGATGTTCCGGGCCATGACCTGAAAGGCGTCTTCACGCTGCGCACTTCCCGCGATGCACAGGCGATCCTGTCATCCGGACAGGCGCGCAGGGACTGGCGTGTGGTGATCTGTGGCGGAAGCTTCATCGCGATGGAGGGGGCGGCGGCCCTGCGACAGCATGGCGCGGACGTCACCATCGTGGCCGATCCCGCCATACCGTTTGAAAATGTGCTGGGCGTGGAAATCGGCGGTCGCCTGCGTGCCCTGCATGAAGCAAACGGCGTTGTCTATCGCGGGGGACGGCGCGTTGCGAAAATAGTGGGCGGCGATCATGTCAGTGGCGTCATCCTTGATAATGGGGAAAGTCTTGCCGCCGATACGGTGGTCGCGGGCATCGGGGTGCGTCCCGCGACGGATTTCCTGCCGCGATCCCTGCTGGCCGGGGATGGCGGCGTCGATGTGGACGGGCGGATGCGCGTCCTGCCCGGCATTCATGTCGTGGGGGATGCCGCCCGTTTCGTTCATGAAGGCCGCCGCATGCGTATCGAACACTGGCGCACCGCGCAGGTGCAGGGACGCGTGGCGGCGCGTGCGATTGTCGGCATGGAAGACGAATTTGCCGAAATCCCGTGGTTCTGGACCCAGCAGTTTGGAAAAAAGCTGGAATATGCCGGGTATCAGGGGGAATTCGACCATGTGGAAATCGAAGGGGACCTGGAGCATTTCGATTTCACGGCGACCCTTTCAAATCAGGGACGCCCTGTCGGCGTGGTCACTGGCGGCAGGCCCGATGTGACCGCCCGGATGGTGGCGCGGCCCCCGACGGGCTGAACGGCCATAATTTCCACCCTGTTTCCATATGAATGATGAACGCGGGGCAGACTTGGTCTGCCCCTTTCTGTTTCGGGGATCATCAGGTTGTGAATGCCCCGAAGATATGACTATCTCCCATGGGACAATTTTTTCACGTCCCGTCTGTAAAACGCGTCAAGGTTGGTAAATTGCACGATTCTAGAGAAAAAGTTGTCATCATCACGGGTGGATCCTCGGGGATCGGTCGATGCACTGCCCGGATGTTCGCCTCCCACCAGTGGAAGGTCGGCATCATCGCCCGGGGACAGGCCGCGATGGAGGCAACGGCGCAGGACGTGCGCGAGCATGGGGGCATCGCCGCCATTGCGGAGGCCGATGTCACGGATACCGCCGCGCTGGAGGCCGCGACCGACGCCATCATCGCGGCGCTGGGACCGGTCGATGTCTGGATCAACTGCGCCGGGACCGGGATCTATGGCCGTTTCAGCGACGTGCGTGAAGACGAGTTCCAGCGTGTGACGGATGTGACCTATCATGGCACTGTCAACGGAACGCGCATCGCCCTGGAACACATGCGTCGGCAGGGGCATGGCTCCATCGTCAATGTCTGTTCCGCCATCGCGTTCCACGGGGTGCCGCTGCTATCGTCCTATGCCGGGGCAAAAGGGGCGGTCCGCGCCTTTACGCAGGCGATCCGTGGGGAACTGCGCCTGGAAAAAAGCCCGGTGCGGATCTGTTCCGTCTTCCCTGCCGCCATGAACACGCCCTTTTTCAGCCACGCGCTCAGCCATATGGGTTGGCCCGCACGCCCCGCCAAGCCGATTTACCAGCCCGAGGTCGCTGCGGAGGGGATATGGCTGGCGGCGCGCAGCAACCATTCCGAGCTTTTCATCACGGGCACCACGGAACTGTTTTCGCTGGCCACCCGCTTCATGCCCGGCGTTATCGGCTGGTGCGTCAGCCAGCTGGGAATGGAACGCCAGCTGACGCGCGATGACCGCGCGGTCGATTTGTGCGAACCGACCCTGTTCCAACCCTCCCTGCGGGTTCGGGGCGGGCGTGGCCCGTTCAGCCATCAGGCGCGGGGATGGAGCCTGCAGGTCCGGCTGCTTGCGCTGCGCATGAAGATATCCGACGCCATCAGGGGCATGTTCAGCAAGCGGGGATAAAGCCGTCCGGATCCGGATTTTTGCCGGCAGGGCTGAACGATTTCCATGATACGGCGTTGTGTGGGGATACCTTCATTCCAGACAAGGGGTATCACGATATGAAATGCATGGCGATCAGCACGCTGGGATTCTTTTTTTCCGGGGGCATCAGCAATGCCTATGCCACGCCTGCCTCTCCGGTTTCGATCGTGATGTTCGTGCCGGATCACGCGGGACAGCCGTCACGCGCGGATGTGCATATGTCTGGCGATACGAAGGCCTGCGCCTATGCCCGCCCGATAATGGAACAGGCGCAGATGCGATAGCGTGGGGGCGGCGGGTCATTTCATGGCCTGCCGTCGTGCGTATTCCATGCTAGGCTCGGGCAGTCCACAAACGCAGCAAAGCCCCGTCACGCAGCATGCACCCCAGCCCCATTGCCTGTCCGGGCCACAATGTCCCGTCATTCCCATGTCCTGGCGCCGGGCGTTCCCGCTGGATGGTCCGTTCCCTGATGGCATGTCTTTTCGTGTGGGGATGGCATGGGGCTGCCTTGGGGGCCGCCCTGGCCGAGGACATGATTGATGGCGTGCTGCCCGCGCGATGCGTGGCGCATGTCATGACCGTGCCCCTGATGTCGCACAGCGGCAGCCCCGTGGTACCGGTCGAAGTCAATGGCGTGTCGGGTCTGGCGTATGTCAGCTTCACACAGGAAGAGGTGGGCGTCTTCCTCGGCACGATGGATTATCCCAAGGGACAGACATTTCCCATCCAGACCATCGGGGGGCGGAGCTACTCGTTTTCCACCGTGGTCAGGTCGTTCCACCTTGCGCAGGGCGTGGCCGAGAATGTGCCCGCGTGCGTGGTGGGTGACACGATAGAGAAAATTGGCGACAGGCCGGTCCTGGCGATCGTCGGCTACAGTATCCTCAGCAATTACGATGTGCTGCTCGACTTCGTGGGAAAGAAGATGGTTCTCTTCCGCCCTTCGGAGACGGCGCAGGGCTGTCGCGCGATGTCGCAATGGCTGGGGCCGGATGCGGTATCCCTGCCGCTGCAGGCCAACGAGCGCGGGGTGCGGACGGGTATCGAGGTCACGGCCGGGAATGTGCCGCTCCATATGGAGGTGGAACCCGGCTCCAACGCCTCTGTCGTGCGGCAGAAGGATGCCCGCGCGGCCGGGATCACGCACGCCGTCCTGCGTGACGACCCGCGTGTGCGGACCGTGGTCGGGCGCGTCCTGCTTGGCCATCGCCATCACTTTGACAACGTGAAGATCGGGGAATGGAAGGGACAGTCTCTGGATGTGAATGTGGAAAAGGCGCAGTACAACCTGCTGGGGATGGATTTCCTGCGCAACAGGAAGGTTCTCATGGCATTTCCCCAGGGAATGCTTTACGTCACGCGCGCACAGGCCAGCACTGACGGAGATCTGCGTGTGCGCAGTGCGCTGAGTACCCACCTTGCCACCGCCACGGTTCAGGAAACGGGTGGCGTCAGCAGGTAAGGGTATCGCGGACATGACGCAGGAAACCGATGTGACCATTCCCGATGGCCTGATGGCGCGGCTGCGCCAGCGGCCCGTGTCGTTTGTCGCATGTTACGTCAGGCGGCATCTGGGCGCGCATGTCCTGATCGCGGGGACCATCGTCCTTGCGATGGGCTGCGGGGTCAGCACGTCCTACATCATCCGCCGGCTGGTCAATGCCATGGCGGCATCCCCGGCGCCGGACATGTCGGTGGTCTGGGCCATGGTCATCGTGTTCTGCGTCGTGATCCTGATTGATGGTTGCGCCTGGCGGGTTGCGGGATGGATGGCGTCAGGCGTGTTCGTGGAGGTGGGGGGAGATATCCGCCGCGATCTGTTCCGTTACCTGACCGGCCATTCGGCGGCCTATTTTTCCCAACGCATGTCCGGCGCGCTGTCCGCGCGGATTTCCACGGCGGCGAATGCGGTCTTCAGCATTGAAAACCTGACGGCATGGACCCTGCTGCCGTCCAGTCTGAACATCATCATGTCGATTGGCATGCTGATGACCGTAAGCCCGTGGATGGCATTGTCCATTGTCGGCATGACGGTGGGGGCGGGGTGCCTGATATTCCTTCTGGGGACGAAGGGACGCAGCCTGCATCGTGCGTACGCGACGCAGGCTGCGGAAAATGATGGCGAAATGCTTGATATCGTCAACAACATGCCGCTGGTGCGGGCCTATGGCATGACCGCGCGTGAATGCCTGTACATGGGACAGCGCATCCGGCATGAGACGGGACTGCACCGGCGGTCGCTGCGTTATCTTGAAAAGCTGCGGATGTTTCATGCCGGCCTGACCATGCTCATGACCGCGGGGCTGCTGATATGGGTCGTGATGCTGTGGCGCCTGCACCGTGCCACCATCGGCGACGTGGTGATGGTGACCACGCTGGGGTTTGTCATACTGAACTGCACCCGCGACCTTGCCTTTGCGCTGGTGGAGGCGGTGCAGCATGTCTCCCGCCTGTCGGAAACTCTGGATCGTCTCCTGCTGCCCCACGAAACCGCCAGTCGCCTGCCGTCACGCAGCCTGCTGCCACGCAGTCATGGGCGCATCAGCATACGCGACGCATGTTTCTCCTATCCCGGGGGCAGGCCTGTCGTGTCGCATTTCAACCTCGAAATCGCGGCGGGCACGCGCGTCGGGCTGGTGGGGCAGTCGGGATCGGGAAAAAGCACGTTGCTGGCGTTGCTGCAGCGACAGCGTTTCCTGCAGGAAGGACAGATCCTGATCGACGGGATCGATATCCTCCAGCTTGACGAGGAAAGCATGCGGGGCTGCATGGCCGTGGTCGCGCAGGAGGTCGCATTGCTGCGACGTTCGGTGCGCGACAATATCCGCTATGGCTGCGAAAATGCGACCGATGCCGAAGTGGCCGCCGCTGCGTCGGCCGCGGGGTGCCATGACTTCATCATGGCCATGCCGCAGCAGTTCGACACCATCGTGGGGGAACGTGGGGTCATGCTGTCGGGCGGACAGCGGCAGCGGATCGCGATCGCGCGCGCCTTCCTGCGCAATGCCCCCATCCTGATCCTTGACGAGGCGACAAGCGCCCTGGACAGCCAGAGCGAAAAGCACGTGCAGGAGGCTCTTGACCGTCTCAAGGCCGGGCGGACCGTGATCGCGGTGGCCCATCGCCTGTCCACCCTGCATGGCTTTGACAGGATCGTGGTCATGGATCATGGCCGCATCGTTCAGGACGGCAGCATGTCGGAACTGGAAAACATGCCGGGTCTTTACCGCGATGTCCTGATGCAGCAGGACGCGGCGGCATTGGTCCGGTAATGGTCGGGATGCATCCGTCCGGGGCGAAATGCTCCGCATATCAGGAGTGCCGCTTCCGGAAGCATCAGAAAGAGTGTTTGGAAACAGTCTCCTGATGAAATGACAAAAGTTTTTGGGTGCCGCCTTTTTTCGAAAATGCGGCGTCTTTCGAAGCTTTTTGCAAAAAGCTTCACCAAAAACTTCTATAATTTCAGTGTATTACCGAACCTGTCTTTTCAAAGGACCTCTTAGTGGGCCGTGGTGACCTTCGCCTGTGCCCTGAGCATTTCCCCCAGCGTTTCATGAATTCCCTGCGGGGCGGGCTGGGGCAGGTGAAAGGTCAGCCTTCCACCCGGCGGGATGCTGAATGACAGGAAAACTTCCTGCCGCGTCCGGTCGGTGGCAAGTTCCCACTGCGTGATCTCATAGGTCGGATTAGCCTGGCCACCCCCAATGGCCTGACAGTCGGAGGCCAGCTTGGAAAACAGGGGCAGGCAGTTGACCAGTTGCCCGGGGGGAAAGGACAGATGGCGTATCGTGCCATCCGTATCCTCGACCTCCAGGATGACGTTTTTGCCATCCGGGGACGGCTGCCCCCCACGGATCTTGCGGATATTCAGTGTCTCGGGCGAAATACTCATGAACGGGGCCTGTTCTGGTCAGGGGGATGGAAACCCCCATCCTATCACCATGGGCGGATGGAGGGGATGTCCCTTCCTACGGATGCGCAAGGATTGCCCGGCAGGACAGCCCCTCTCCCGACAGGGTCTTCCCCCGGGTCGGATCGACCTTGAGGGTCAGGCGCATGACCGCGGCCGACAGATGGGCGCCGCTGTTATGGGTGGAAATCTTGATATTGATGTTGTTGTTGTTTTCCATGACCGCCCAGCTTCCGCCCCGCGCCATGGTGGCTTCCGCCTTCACCGCCCAGTAGGTCCCGTTCAGATCCCCCAGACGTGTCAGGTTATAGACGGAACCATCCCCACGAATATGGGAATAGCCGATCCCCACCGCGCCGCCGCCCCGGATCCTGACCGGATAGGAATGCGTTCCATACAGCAGTTGCCCTTTGCCCCAGGTATAGCCCCCGGCCACCGCGATGGATTTCACGGAAAAGCACAGTCTGGCCATGGGCTGCCCCAGCGCATCATCGGCCCGGGCGGTCGGGATCGTGAAAATGCCTGCGAACATCAGGGCAGACATGGGGAAAAGGACTGGACGCACAATATGTTCCTGAAAAACACGGATTGGGAATGGTGACGCGGCAGGGGGCGGCATGCCCCCTCGCACCCCCGAAGACTGGAGAGTATCCTATTTGTCGGGCCTGCATCGGCAAAAGGCAAGTGCCGATCCGTCCACACCGCATCAATCAACGTTATATGACAATGAATTCACGAAGTTTTTTGGCAGATGTCCACGCTGCATGGCTGGATGTATCCTCATGAAGCCCAAGGGAGTAGCAGAATGTCGATGATCACGGTGTCATGGGACGATCCGGTCGTGCGCACGCGGTTGGCTGCGATCCGCAAACGCGCGCCCTTTGTATATGGGCTGACGAATTACGTGGCCGCCACCCTCAGCGCCAATGTCCTGCTGGCTGTGGGGGCCGCGCCCGCCATCGGAAGCGCGCCGGGATGGCCGGCGACTTTCGGGCGGGGTGCCGCCGCTGTCTGGGTCAATACGGCCGCCCTTATGGCCTCCTCGATACAGGACCTGCTGGAAACAGTGCGTGGCGCGCGGGATTCCGGGGTGCCGTGGGTGCTCGATCCCGTGGCGTTCGGGGCCGGCTGCGCGGAATATGATGGTCTGGTAAGGCAGCTTCTGGATTTCAGCCCCAGCGTGATCCGGGGCAATGCCAGCGAACTGATGGCCCTGGCGGGGGCGGATGCCAGGGGCAAGGGCGTGGAAAGCACGCAAGGCTCGCACGACGCCATCCCGCATATCCAGACGCTTTCCCATCGGACAGGGGCGGTCGTCGCGGTCAGTGGCGCGACGGATTATATCGTATCGGGAGCTTCCCTGTTTGCGGTGAAGGGAGGAGATGTTCGCCTGACCCGCGTAACCGGCGCGGGATGCGCACTCGGTGCGCTGGTCGCCGCGTTCCTTCCGGTCAGCGAGACGGTGGTGGAAGGAACATGCGCCGCGCATGCCGTCTATGCCGCCGCCGCCGAACGTGCCGGGGCACGAACCGTGGGCACGGGCGCGTTCGGGGTGGCGTTGCTGGATGAACTATCGATGCTGGCGGGCCTGCAATAGCCGCCGTTTATTTCGCGCGCGGGGCAGGCGGGGCAGATTCGCCGGGTTCATCGTTCAGGTTGATGACGGCCTCGTTGGCGAAGGAAATCATTTCGGATGAGGGACGCTTGCTGGCCTCATTCGTTTTCTGGGCGATGCCACTGGTCATCGTCCGCAGTGCCGCGACCTCTGCCCGGACGTCATTGAGGATCTCGACCAGTGCCTGATGATCTTCCGCCGCGCGCTGGTCCGATGCCTGGCTCAGCACAGCATTGCCCACCATCAGCGCCGGAAGCGCCACCAGCTGGATGCAGTTGCTGATATATAAAAGGGTGTTCTGCCAGGCCGGGGCCGCAAGCGGGATCAGCGAGAACACGAAGAAAGCATAAACGCACCAGATGCTTCCAAAAAGGAAAGTCATCTTTACGGCGATCTGGTCATTAAGCCGCGTGAGAAGGGTTGCCTTGGGAGCCGGTTGCATTGGGGTGTGCGTCTCTTGTCTGCTGGAATCGTGAATGAGGTGAATGGTCCTTCATGACAGGAAAAAAGGAGCCACCCTCTATCTGGTCTCACATTAAGGGGGAGGGGAGGGGCGGTCTGCTCTGATTTTGGTTATAGCAGTTATCGCAATGGAAATATTTTGTTATATTATAACGACGCAAGGAAGGGCCAGAACACTGCCTGTGAGTTTGCGGAGAAAAAATAACAGCCTGAAATGGCCGAAAACTGCGGATGTGTTTCCTTTTTTGGACAAGAGACCCAAAAAACTTTCATTTTTTGATTGACGGTGGTGATTGGTGGTCCTATATCCCCGTTCACCGCTTCGGGGGCAGAAAGTTCTTGAGTTTAGCGGTTTGGTTTTCTAGAGTGTTTGGCCCGGTTGGGTTGAGGCTTTTTGAAGGC